>NZ_JBMSDZ010000005.1:0-239606 GCF_049445995.1 Dyella sp. KRB-257
CCAACTCACATTCGCCAAAGATTTCCTGCGCCCAAGCTTTCGCGTCCGTGGGAAACATGCGTGAGGCCACCATGAAGGATCAAGGGCTTGCAGCGTATTTTCAATACCAAATGTGATCAAGAGACAGCCCCGAGGGGGAGAGGGCTTTGATCGCGCGAATTTGGTGCTTCCTCATCGAGGGGGCGTCCACGGGGCAGGGCGCGGAATGGCTCACATTCACCGTCCGGACAGGGCGCAGGCCTTCGCCAATGGGCCGACCGCCGGCCGCATTCACGCGCGGTTGGTACGGGTCAGCGCGCCGAGTCGCGCCCGCCCCGGAGCCGATCCGGGGCGGGGGGACGTGCAGCAAGGTGCCCTGCCTACGCTGGCCTACGCAAGCGCCAGCCGCCGCGAGAGGTGGCGGCTGGCTGAAGGCGTTACTTGTTGGCCACCACCGGCAGCAGCACGGCGCTCTTGCCGTCCACCCCGTGCTCGATGGTCACCGTGGCCTTCCGGTAGTCGGCCGGCTTGGCGAACAGGATGTTGGGCACATACGTCTGCGGGTTGCGGTCGTACAGCGGGAACAGGGTGGACTGGATCTGCACCATGATGCGGTGACCGGGCTGGAACGCGTAGTTCACCGTGGGCAGACGGAACCTGTATTCCTGCACCTGGTTCGCCGGGATCGGCGACGGATCGGCAAAGCTCTTGCGGTAGCGGCCGCGGAAGATATCCAGCGACACCGGCAGCTCGTAGCCGCCCATGGTCGGATCGCTCGGCACCGTACCGGGGTAGACGTCGATCAGCTTCACCACGAAGTCGCCGTCGGTGCCGGTGGTCTTGGCGAACAGGTCGGCGATCGGCGCACCCTGCACGGTCACGGTCTGGGTCAGCACCGGCGTGACGTACGAGAGCACGTCCGGGCGATCGACCACGAAGCGCTGATCCTGCACCAGCCAGGTGCGCCAGCGGTCGTTCTTCTGCGGGATCGGGCGCGGCAGGTAGGGCACCGGCTTGGCCGGGTCGGAGACGTAGCTGTCGCCGCTGCCGCCCGGGGCGCCAAAGCCCAGCCCGAAGTTCGCCTGCAGGTAGAGCGGGGTGAGCTGCTGCTCGCTGGCCGGCTTCCAGTGCTCGAAGCTGTCCCACTGCTGCGCGACCGGGTTGTAGATCATCGCGGTGGGCAGCGGCCTGGGCATCGGCGTGCCGCGCAGGTAGTGGTTGAACCACGGGATGAGTACGGTCCGGCGGAACTGCGCGGTGGTGTTACCCGGCCACTTCAGCGGGCCGATGTTCCAGCCGTCGCGGTTGATCTGGCTGTGCCACCACGGGCCCATCACCAGATGATTGTTGCTGCCGTGGCCGGCCTCGGTGAGCGCCTCCCACGCGTGCACGGCGCCGTAAATGTCCTCCTGGTCCCACAGGCCTTGCAGCCACATGGTCGGCACGCTGGAGGGATGCGCCGCGAGCAGCTTGTCCAGCGCCTGCAGTTGCCAGAACGCGTCGTAGGCCGGATGCGCGGCGAAGCGGTTCCACCACGGCAGCTGCTTGAACCCGTGCGCCTCGGCCCAGGCGCCGGGCGAGCCGGCGTCGAGGAAGTTGGTGTAGTCGTCGTAGTTGCTGCGCGGCACTGGCTGGCCTTTGCCCGCCTTGGTCATCTGGCCGGTGAAGTAGTCCAGGTTGACCTGGCGCAGCGCGCCGTAGTGGTACCAGTCGTCGCCCATCCAGCCGTCGATCATCGGGCTTTCCGGCGCGGCCACCTTGAGCGCGGGATGCGGGTGGAGCAGGGCCATGGCCACCGTCCAGCCGTCGTAGGACGAGCCGATCATGCCGACCTTGCCGTTGGACTCGGTGATGTGCTTCACCAGCCAGTCGATGGTGTCCCAGGCGTCGGTGGTGTCGTCGGTTCTGGTGGGGTTGAGCGGGCCCATCGGCGGGCGCGTCATGATGTATTTGCCCTGCGAGCCGTATTTGCCGCGAATGTCCTGCCACACCAGGATGGTGCTGCCGTCGGCCCAGTCCTTGTCGCCCGACCACACCGCGTCGGCCATCTTCGGGCTGTTGCCGGGCATCATGCCGCTGGCGTTGTACGGCGTGCGCTCGAGCAGCATCGGCAGGTCGTGCGCGCCCTTCGGGATCATGATCACCGTGTGCAGCTTCACGCCGTCGCGCATCGGGATCATCACCTCGCGCTTGACGTAGTCGAAGTTGCCCTGCGGCTGCACCCATTTGGCCGGGATGTCCGAGCCGGTCTGGATCATGTCGGGAGTCACCTGCGCCGCCGGCTGGCCCATCGGCGGTGCGGCGAATGCGGTGGCGCAGGCGAGGCAGATCAGCGAGACGATCGCCGAAGCCAGGGCGGCTTGCTTCATGGGTGGGGTCCTCTGGATGGAAAACGGCAGCGGCCCGGCAGGGCGGCGCCATCGTCACTATGAAAACGGCGGGGCGGGTTTGGCAAGGCGGGGTGCGGCATGCGCATGACTGGGTTGATCACCCTCGACTTGAGAGAGTGCGCTCTGACCGAGAAAACGGCATACAAAGCGGATGCGTCTCCAGGCTCTCTGTCAGAGCCATCGCTCGCGCGTTCGTCATTCCTGCGAAAGCAGGAATCCAGCGCCCCGGTGTTTCGGAGGTCGGAGGCACTGGATCCCAGCGTGCGCTGGGATGACGGGTGGGAGCTGGCGCCGCCCAACGTTGAGCGCCCATGGGCCAGTCCTGGATTCAGGCCTTGAAGCAGTTTTCTCGATGCCATCGCAGATAGGTTGGATGCGGCCGCAGATCGGGCGCGTCGGGTACGGCGAGCCTACGGTCCGGGCGGACCAGTTTGTCCAGATCATCCGGTACGCCGTGCGGGAATAGCAAAACGCGGAAATCGTCGCTGAAGGTCATCAGTCCACGATCGAACAACCAATGGGCGGTGTCAGTCAGTGCAATGCCGTTGCGCACGGCATCGGGTCCATCAGCTTCGACTGGTCGGATATGCGCCGCCTGCACTTCCGGGCGTCCGCCGCCGTTGATCAGGCGCAGCCCGGTGACTGCGCAGGTGTTGCTATAGGCCGTGCGCACCTGCCGTCGAAATGCGGCATCGCGGACCTTTCTGGTGGTCAGGGTCTCGATGACGGGGCGGATGACGTATTCCGGTGTTTCCTCGGCCACGGCCTGCAGCGGCAGTTCCCACGGGTCCGGTCGCGTGCTGATGCCGCGCTGGATGATGCCGTCGAACTCCCCGCGGGAGATCAAGCGGACAGTGCGTCTGAACGCACCCTTGTTGGTTTTGCTGTCTTCGCGCTGAAGCATGGATTCGCGGTAACCGGTCGCGTCGCGGAAGGGTACCGGGTGGTCGAAATCGCCGTACCCGCGCATGCGCGCGTAGAAATGATCGGCGCGGGCCGGGTCGGCGACCACGTCCACGACTTGGGCAGTGGCGAAATATGCCTGACGCCCGGTGGCGCTGTCCGGGCCTGATGTCCGCCGTGGTTCGTAATAGACGATCCAGTCACCGACGGCCTCTTCTACCTGACGCAGATACGTACGAGGGAAGTGGTTCGGCTCAGCAGCGCGCCAGATCTCACTCCCGCAGCACGCGCGGAATATGGATGCCCCACGCCACCGGATCCTCGATCTCCACGATGCGATCGTCCGACGCGTGCAGGTCCAGCGTTTCCGGTGCCAGCGGTTCGCGGTCGGGCAGCGCGCAGATCAGGCGCACGACGGGCTTGAGCGAGCTGCCTTCGCCCTGCACCAGCACCACGGCCAGCCGTTCGGAGGCGAGCCGTACCAGGGTGCCGGTGGGGTAGATGCCGACGAGCTTGACGAAGGCGTGGAAGATGTCGCGGTCGAAGTGGCCGTCCTGCCACTCGGCCATGCGGCGGATCGCTTCGACCGGCTCCCAGCCGCGCTTGTAGGGGCGGTCGGAAGTGATCGCGTCGTACACGTCGCAGATCGCGCCCATGCGGGCGGCACGGCTGATGGCGTGGGCGGGAAGCTTTTCCGGATAGCCGTTGCCGTCGATCTTCTCGTGATGGTGCAGGCACACGTCCAGCGCCACCGGGCCGGCCGCCGCCTCGCGGCGCAGGATGTCCCAGCCGATCTGCGGGTGCTGGCGCACCGAGGTCATCTCCAGCGGGCTGAGCTTGCCGGGCTTGTTGAGCACCGCGTCGGGCACGCCGACCTTGCCGATGTCGTGCAGCAGGCCGGCCAGGCCCAGTTCCTTGAGCGCGGCGCCTTCGTATCCGAGCCGCCGCCCCAGCGCCATCATCAATGCGGCGACCGCCACCGAATGCAGGTAGGTGTAGTCGTCCTTGTTCTTCAGCCGCAGCACGCTGAGCATGGCGGCGGGATTGCGGGCGATCGCATCGTCCACCTCGTCGACGATGCTGGCTGCGGTTTCCATGCGCAGCGCATGGCCCATCCGCGCGTCGTGGAACAGTGCCTTGGCCGCCACCTTGGCACGATCGCGCAGCTCTTCGGCACGCGCCACGTCATTGCCGAATACCGTGCGCGGCGGTTCGGATTCCCGCTCGACAGCGGCCGGGGCGGGCGCCGGCGCGGATGGCGCGCGGACGGGGGAGGACGGGAGATCCAGGCCCTTGTCGGTGTCGATCCAGACTTCCTGGTTGCCCAGTGCCCGCAACGTGGCGAGGGTGGTTTCGTCCTCCACCAGGAACGAGCCGCGCCAGAACGGGTGGTCCAGCCAGTTGCCGCAGATCTTGTGCACGTACATGCCGCGGGCGACGCGGGCGACGGGGATTTTCTTCAGCGGCGAGGTCATGTGCTGGCCAATCCGTATCTCGTCGATTCCTGCGCCCGCGCATCCGTCCCGGGGGCGATCGCGTCTGCGAACGACACCTCGCAAGCACCCTCGGGTTCCGTACAGTGCGTCCAGCTATCGGCCGCGGCGAGCCACACTTGAGTCGTGGCCGATGCAATGGCGGAAGAGCGGGGCGGGACAGTCGGTCGCTCTCACGCATGCGATACCTGCATCCCGTCTTGGTGTGAGCGGTGTTCGTGTCCAGACCTGGGTGCAGGCAATTGCCACTCGGTACGGGCAGGAACGGCGGCAAGGACCGGCCCGACAAGAGTACGGGCCGGGAGGATGGCGAACAGGACCGCGACTAGAGCCGGGTCAGGCGCAGGTAAGGGCGAACCTCATCCCAGCCCTGCGGGAACAGGCCTTTGGCCTCGTCGTTCTTGATCGACGGCGGGATGATCACCTTTTCACCCGGGCGCCAGTCGGCAGGCGTGACGATGCGGTATTTGTCACCAGTCTGCAGGGCATCGATGACGCGCAGGATCTCGTCGAAGTTGCGGCCTACCGACATCGGATAGGTCATGGTCAGGCGGATCTTCTTGGCCGGGTCGATAATGAAGACCGAACGCACCGCAGCCGTGCTGCTCTGATCTGGGTGGATCATGCCGTACATCTCGGCGATCTTCCTTTCGGAGTCGGCGACGATGGGAAACTCCAGCGTGGTGCGTTGGGTATCGTCCACGTCCTCGATCCACTTCAGGTGTTCCTGGACGGTATCGGTAGACAGGCCCAGCGGCTTCACGTTCCGCTTGGTAAACTCCGGGGCCAATTGCGCGGTACGGCCCATTTCGGTGGTGCAGACCGGGGTGAAGTCGGCGGGGTGGCTGAAGAAAAATACCCAGGAGTCGCCAGCCCACTGGTGGAAGTCGATATCGCCAGTGGTGGTTGCGATCTGGAAGTTTGGTGCGGTGTCGCCGAGTTTCAGGCTCATGGCGGGTGTCCTTTTCGTGTGGAGGAGACGTCGTGCAGCCAGACTAGCGACCACGAAGTGAAGAATGAAATCAAGCAGATCAATGGAGGCGATGTGCCGTGACTATCAGTGGTTCCGCTGAGCGATTCGTGGTGCGCGATGCCGGTGCAGTCCAAGCGTCACTCACGCTGCCGAGGTTTGGCCATGCCTTGGCTCAGCAGCGCCATCCGAGGGCATGCTGGTCGCGTCGTGGGGGGCCGATCAGGCATGATGCATGAGCTTCGATTCACGCAGGCAAGCTTGGCAACGCCCGGGCGTGGAACGCCCTGCGACGTGGAGAACACAGCTCGCACTGCGTCGCTTTACCACAGTGAACACCCGGCGCACGTAGACACGTCGGCGCCTCTTTTCCGTTCGCTGGAGTCGCCCATGTCCCGTGCCCTTTCCCCTGCTTCATCGATCGCGACCCGTCGCAGGATTTCACGCCTCGCCCTTGCCGTCTCGATGGGGCTCGCCGCCGCCACGGCAAGCGCGCAGCCGGCGTGGACGGACAGCGTGCCAGCCCCGCGGGACACGCCGTATCCCGGCACGGTGACGCTGCGGGTGGATGCCAGCGATACGGCGCAGGGCATCTTCCGCGTGCGCGAGTCGATTCCGGTGCAGGCTGGCGCGCTCACGCTGCTGTACCCGCAATGGATTCCCGGCGACCACTCGCCGACCGGCCCGATCGCCATGCTCGCCGGGCTCCGCCTCAGCGCCAACGGCCAGCCGCTGAAGTGGACGCGCGACAAGTACAACGTCTACGCCTTCCATCTGGACGTGCCGGCGGGCGTGGCCAGCATCGAGGCGCAGTTCCAGTACCTGTCGCCGCGCGACGGCGGCTACGAGATCACCGACCGCATGATGGACATGGAGTGGAGCAAGCTGGCGCTGTATCCGGCCGGGCACTACACGCACGGCATCACCTTCGCGCCCAGCCTCACGCTGCCGCACGGCTGGCGGTTCGGCACGGCACTGGAGCCGGCCTCGACGTCCGGCGACACCACCACCTTCAAGCCGGTGACCTTCAACAACCTGGTCGACTCGCCGGTGTACGCCGGCCAGTACTTCAGGCGCGTGGACCTCACGCCGCCGGGTGGCGTGCCGGTGCACATGGACATCGTGGCCGATGCGCCGAAGTACCTTGAGATCACCCCCGAGCAGCTGCAGGCGCATCGCAACCTTGCCACGCAGGCGACCACGCTGTTCGGCTCGCATCACTACGACCACTACGACTTCCTGTTCTCGCTGTCCGACCAGCTCAGCGGCAACGGCACCGAGCATCACCAGTCCAGCGAGGACGGTCTGGGCGCCGACTACTTCACCGCCTGGAAGGACGCCGCGCCCGGCCGCGACCTGCTGGCGCACGAGTACACCCATTCGTGGAACGGCAAGTTCCGCCGCCCGGCCGACCTGTGGACGCCCAACTTCAACGTGCCGATGGGCGACTCGCTGCTGTGGGTGTACGAGGGGCAGACGCAGTACTGGGGCTACGTGCTCACCGCGCGCGCCGGCCTGTGGTCGGCCGAGCAGTTCCGCGACGCGCTGGCGATGACGGCGGCCAACTACGACCGCAACCGCGAAGGGTTCGCCTGGCGCACCCTCGCCGACACCACCAACGATCCCACCGCCGCGCGCCGCTCCGGCCTGCCGTACCGCAGCTGGCAGATGAGCGAGGAGTACTACAGCGCCGGCCAGATGATGTGGCTGGCGGTGGATGCCAGGATCCGCGCGCTCACCCACGACCGCAAGTCGCTGGACGATTTCGCCCGCGCGTTCTTCGGCGTCGACAACGGCAGCTACGTGACGAAGACCTACACCTTCGACGACGTGGTGGCGGCGCTGGACGGCGTGGCGAAGTACGACTGGGCCAGCTACCTGCACGCGCGCGTCGATGCGCTCGATCCGCCGCTGCTGGACGGCCTCGAAGGCTCCGGCTGGAAGCTGGTCTATATCGACCGCGAGAGCGACTTCGAGAAGCAGTACAACAGCCGCCCCGAATCCCCGCGCCACCTGTACAACTTCACCTGGTCGATCGGCCTGACCATGGCGGACAAGGGCAGGGTCAACGACGTGCGCTGGGACGGCCCGGCGTTCAGGGCGGGGGTGAGCACCGGCGCCACCGTGATGGCGGTGAACGGCCAGGATTACAGCGACGAGGTGCTGAAGAGCGCGATTGCCGCGGCCAAGTCGGACCAGGCGCCGATCCGGCTGCTGCTGAAGTTCCAGGGCGGCTATCGCACGGTGCCGGTGGATTACCACGGCGGTCTGCAGTACCCGCATCTGGTGCGCGTGCCGGGCACGCCCGACTACCTGAGCGAGATCATCGCCGCGCGCAAGTGAGTGCAGTGAGGCGGGGTTTGCAGGCATCGACGGTGCCTCGCCGCCGATCCTTCGATCAGCACAGCACTCGATCGAGTCGCCACACGATCCAGTCAACGCGACTCAACCGTGGTCGCGTTGTGGCACCGCCCGGCGAAAGCGGTGCCCGGCCACGGCCGGGCAGGTCTCCGGCATCGTCAGCAGCACCGGCAGCACGGCCAGCGCGACGGCGGCGATCATGGCGCCGGGCACGGCGCTCCAGCCGGTGCGCTGCACCAGCAGTTCGGCGAGGAACGGCGTGAGGCCGCCGAACAGCGCGGTGGCCACGGTGACGCCGAGCGCCAGTCCGCTCAGGCGCCCTTCGCCGGGAAACTGCTCCGCGGTGGCCGGCGCGCCCACCGCACTGACGCCGCCGGCCAGGCACGCCAGCACGATCGCCCCGCCGGCGATCGACCACGTACCGCCGCCGCCGTTTGCCATCAGGCCGAACATCGACAGCGGCAGCAGCATCGCCGCCACCCCCAGCGCGACCAGCACCGGCTTGCGTCCGACCCGGTCCGACAGCGCGCCGGCGAACGGCGTCACCACGATCACCGCCACTGCGGCCAGCGTCGACAGCCCCAGCGAGCGGCCCTCGGCGAGGATGCCCGAGGAGCTGAGGAACGCCGGCACGTAGGTGATGCCCACGTAGTAGGTGATCGAGCCCAGCGCGGAAATCGCGAAGGTGCGCAGCAGCGCGGGCCGATGGTGGGCCAGCGTGTGGCGCAGCGGCGAGTCCGGCACCGTGTGTTGTTCGAGCTGGCGCAGGAACTCCGGCGACTCCTGCATGGTGGAGCGGGCGATCCACACGCTGCCGGCCAGCGCTGCGCCGACGAAGAACGGAATCCGCCAGCCCCACGCGGCGAGCTGCGCCTCGCTCATCATGCCCACGGTGAGCGCGGCCACTGCCACCGCCAGCAGCGCGCCGACCTCGCTGGCGGCGGCGGCGAGCGAGGTGATCAGGCCGCGTCGCTCCGCCCGCGCGCCTTCCAGCAGGTACGCCACCACGCCGGTATATTCGCCGCCCACCGAGAACGCCATGAGGCAGCGCAGCACCAGCAGCAGGGCGCCGGCGGCGGGGCCGATCGCGGCGTAGTCCGGCAGCAGCGCGGTGGCGAGCATCGCCGCCGTCATCAGCATCATCGACAGCAACAAGGTGCGCTGGCGCCCGAGCCGGTCGCCGATGTGGCCGAACGCCATCGCCCCCAGCGGCCGCATGGCGTACGACACGGCAAACCCGGCCAGCGTGGCCAGGAGCGAATGGCGGTCGCCGCCGAAGAACACCCGCGACAGCACCGTGGCGAAATACAGGTACAGCGTGAAGTCGTACCACTCCACCACGGTCGAGAGCGCCGCCACCACCATCGAGGCGCGCGGGATTTCGGCGGTGCGGTGCGTGCTGGGTACGCTCATGAGATGAGGAGGCCGGAGGCGGACATCGCCCGATGGTACCTGCCGCGCACGATCGGGCCGCCACGACGGCGGTGCGATCCGCGCCGAGGTACCGCAGCGCGCGGGTTGGACGCTGCAGTTTGCCGACGATTTCAGCGCTGCGGCGGGGCAGTTGCAGGCCTCAGCGCATTGGCAGTTCGATTTCGGTCACGGTTATCCGGGCGCAGGCGCCAACTGGGGCGCGCAGGAGATGGAGGCCAACACTCAGCCTCTGAGGCGACAATTAACTTGACACGCGCCGGGGAGCAAAGCGGCATCTCCGGCATCCCCCCCCCGAAGCCACACGCTTGAGCCCTCTCTCCCGAGCCGGCTCGAACGAGAGCCTCGGTCGCGCGAGTTTGTGCTCCCTCCACGCTGGAGATAGGGCTTCGATCGAGCGAGTGCTCCCTCTCCCCTAACGAACCAGCCCTTCAGGGCCGAGGGAGCGGGGTGGCATTCCCGCCGTCCGTTGCGGGTTGCTCGCGCGGCGGGCGCACGGTGCGTATCACCATGTCTTGCGCGCGGATCAGCGGCAGGTTCTGTTCGCGCAGCTTCGCCAGCACGGCGAACAGCAGATCACTTTTCACGGTGGCGGCGTCGCGCGGGTTGCGCGTGTAGGCGTAGGCGCTGAGCACCAGATTGCCCGCGTCGATGCTGTCCAGCTGCACGAACGGCGCGGGCGTGTCCAGCGTCAGCGGGTGCGCGTTGAGCGTTTCCAGGATGAGGTCGCGCGCGCGCGCCGCGTCGGTGTCCAGCGGCATCGGCACGCTGAACTTCACCCGTCCCAGCGCGTCGGCCAGGGTCACGTTGCGCACGTTCTGGGTGATCAGCTGCGAGTTCGGCACGATCACCGTGGAGCGGTCCCACAGCTGGATCTCGGTGGCGCGCACGTTGATGCGGCGGATGTCGCCCTCCACGCCGTTGAGGCTCACCCAGTCGCCCACCTTCACCGGGCGCTCGGCCAGCAGGATCAGCCCGGAGATGAAGTTGGACACGATCGCCTGCAGGCCGAAGCCGATGCCCACCGACAGCGCGCTGGCGATCCAGGCGATGTTCTGCAGGCTCACCTTCAACGTGGCCAGCGCCATCACCACCACCAGCACGCCGCCGACGTAGCCGAGCAGGGTGAGCATCGACATGCGCATGCCGGCGTCGAGCCGGGTGTTGGGCAGCAGCTCCTGATCGAGCCAGCGCTTGACGATGCGCACCACGCCCAGCCCCACCACCAGCACCAGCATGGCCTTGATCACATCGCGCGGGGCCAGCGTCATTTCGCCGAAAGTGAGTCCGCCCAGCAGGGTGCCAACACTGGAGGTGAGGTCTTCCGGGCTGGCGCCCAGGCGCGACACCACCGTACTGATGCCGAGCAGCACGGCCAGTGCGCGGGTCACGCCGGAGAGCACGGCGCGTGCCTGTTCCAGCGGCCCGGGCGCCAGATCGAATGCCGCCTGCAGCCGCTGTCCGGTGTGCCCCTTGGGCGACAGCAGCAGCGCCCAGGTGTCGTTGAGTGCATGCATGAACAGATACAGCGAAGCGAACGCCACGCTGATCCACACCGCGTTGATCGCCAGGAAGAACGCCAGCGCGATGTAGCCCGTCGCCACCGCCAGCACGCAGACCGCCGAGGCCAGCAGCAACGCACCCAGGCACACGCCGATCCACAGCGAGCGGCTCGGCGGCGGCTCGCCCGTGGCCGCCAGCGCGCGCCGCGCGCGGCCCTGGCGCAGCAGCGCCGCGCCGATCAACGCGGCCGTCACCAGGGCGATCAGGCCGCGCGTGGCCACGCTGGCCGGCAGGCTGGCGCTGATCGCGTGGTTCACCAGTTCCACCGTGCCGAGCACCGCGAACGCCATCGCCAGCAGCCACGGGAACGGGCGCAGCGCCTGCGCCTCGGTATCGGTGAGCTCGGGCAGACGCCAGCTTGGGCGCACCGCCGAGAGCAGGGCGCGCCCAAGCCCGGCGACATAGGCGCAGAGCAGTACCAGTCGCACCATCTGGTGGGCGAGCGTGGCGAGGTCGTCGTCAAGCAGGCCGTTCCAGTTCACCGACCAGTACACCAGCTGGGCGGCCAGCCCGGTGTTGAGCGCGGTAAGCACCGCGATCGCCAGCGCCAGCGCGCTGCGCCGCAGGCGGCTCGCGGCCATGCGGTTCCGGGTGAGGCGCAGCAGCTGACGCTCCAGCAGCCAGCGGCCTACGCCCAGCAGCAACGCCGCGGCGAGCAGGCAGGTCACGAAGGGCATGCGGTTGGACGGTTGCCAGGCGTCGTGGATGGCCGTGCCCAGGTCGTCGCCGAGTGCGCGCAGGCGGCGCAGGTCCGACGGCAGGCTGCGCATCGGGTCCGACCAGAACGCGGCACTGAATGGCGTGGCCGTGCGCTCGGCCAGGCGCGCCTGGAATTCGTTGCGGCGCTGGTCGGACAGCTGCGCGGCGAGCTGCGCCGCCTCCTGACCCATCAGTTGCGCCTGCTTCACCTGCGCGTCGGCGTCGGCCTGCGCCTTGTCCAGCTTGCGCCGCTGCGCGCTCACTTCCGGCGCTTCGGGCGGCGCGCCCTTGACCGGCGCCGGCCCCAGCACGGCCAACTGCGCCTGCACGCTCTGCACCTGTGGCGCGAGGCTGGTGGCGAGCTGGCCGGCCTGGTCCTGCACGGCCAGCGCCTGCATGCGCAGATCGCCCAGTTGAGAATCGGAAGGCTGGGCGGCGAGCGCCTTCTTGAGGCCGTTCAGCTGGCTGCGCAACTGGTCCAGTTGCGCAGCCAGCGTGGGCGGTGGCGCGCCGGCTGCGGTGTCCTGGCGGGCGTGGGCGGTGCTGCTGCCAAAGGCAAGCAGGAGGACAAGCAGGAGGCGGGCGAGGCGAGGCATCCGGGCATGATCGGAGCCGCCTTGCGGGCGGTCAATCGCGGCAGGGGTCTTGACGAGGTGTTCAGTGGCGCGCGTTCAGGCTGTTTGGATGACCTCGCCGTTCGACGTGTCGCCCGAACTGCTCGCCTGGGACGGCGATGTGCCCCGCGCCCGCCGCCTGCAGAGCGAGCTGGCCGCACGCGTGCGGCTGCACGATGATGCCCCGGAGCCGCACCGTGTCGCCGGCGTGGACGTGGGCTTCGAGGAAGGCGGCGCCATCACCCGCGCCGCCGCCGTGCTGCTCGACGCCGCCACCATGCAGCCGCTGGCCGAGGTGGTGGTGCGGCGGCCCACGCGCATGCCGTACATCCCCGGGCTGCTCTCGTTCCGCGAACTGCCCGCCGTGCTGGCGGCGCTGGCGCAGCTGCCCCACGTGCCGGAGCTGATCCTCGTCGATGGCCACGGCGTAGCGCATCCGCGCGGGCTCGGCATCGCCGCCCATCTGGGCGTGATCACCGATCTGCCCACCATCGGCGTGGCGAAGAAGATCCTCGCCGGTGCCCACGACCCCGTCGGACCCTCGCGCGGCGAGCGCGCGCCACTGATGCACCGTGGACGGATGATCGGCACCGCGCTGCGCAGCAAGCACGACATCCATCCGCTGATCGTCTCCCCCGGCCACCGCGTGAGCCACGCCACGGCGGTGGCGCGCGTGCTCGCCTGTGGCCGCGGCTACAAGCTGCCCGAGCCGACGCGGCTGGCCGACCGGCTGGCTTCCCGTCGCGATCACCGCCCCCGGTAGGAGCGCACCCTGTGCGCGACCGGCCTGGTATGCGCGACCGGCCTGTCGATGCGCGGCGCCATGCGGTCGGCCACAGGGTGGCCTCCTGCAGGGTCTCGCGCCGCGCAGGTTGTGCCGTCGCCCTGCCGGCCACATGCAGGATCCTTCAGGCGTCCGCCGGCGCCCGTCGGACGCCATGCCGCCGCCGCAGGTGGGGCGCTTCTACCGGTGCTCTACCTGCGCCAGGTGTGGCCGGTGTTTTCGCCGCACGCACGACCTTGGCCACGCGTCAGGCATCCAGGTGCTTCGACTGCCCGGCCTGCCGGTATTCCCCCGGCGTCATCCCGAACCGCCGATGAAACAGATCCCCGAAATGCGAGGCGGTGGCGAAACCCAGTTCGCTGGCGATCGCCGCGATGCTCTGGCTGGTGTCGAGCAGGCGGCGGCTGGCGAGGTGCAGGCGATGGGTGCGGACGTAGTCGCTCCAGCTCATGCCGACCTGCTGCTTGAAGCGTCGGCTGAAATACGCGGGCGACAGCGCGCACAGCGCGGCGGCCTGCTCGGCGCCGGGGGCGTCGGCGGGATGTCGGCGCAGGCGGTCGATGGCGGGGCGCAGACGGTGCAGGCCGTGGGTGTCGGCGGCGAGTTTCTCGCCTTCGACAGCCGGCGCGCGAACGATGGCACGCAGCAGCAGTCCGGCCAGCGGCAGGGCCAGCGGATCATCCGGCACCAGGCCGACCAGCCAGTCGGCGAGCTGGCTCAGCCGGCGATGGAGGTCCGGGTCGGGTTGCGCGCAGAACGGCTGGCGCAGGCGTTCCAGGCCGGGCGCGGCCAGCAGCGGGTCACCCGCGGCGGCGTCGATCTGCAGCAGGATCCAGTCGCGTGGGCCGGGGGCGAGGGCGAAGTCGTGCTGGTGCAGCGACGGGACGAAGACGAGGCTGTGCGGGGCCAGCGCATGGCGGCGATCCTCGGTGTCGAAGTGTCCGGCGACCTGGCCGAACAGCACCAGCTCGTGGACGTCGTGGAAGTGCACGAACGGTTCACTGGCGGCAACCTCGCGGCCCTGGCGGATGCGCTCGGCACGCAATGGCGCGCCGGGGGCCAGTTCGACCGGTTCGCTGATCGGGCGATCGAGGTGGGGCAGTGCCATGCTGTTGCTTGCGCTGTTGCGGTAAGTCCGGATTGTCGCTGATCAGGTGCCGCATCGCGCTGATGTGCGCGCTCGATGCGGGTCGATGGCGCTGCCCCGATTTCGTTGCCCCGATTGCGACGGCCCAAGCGCGGCTATCCATGCCGGTGACGGGGTCAGCTCACGAAACGGACAAAACCGTACGTTAAGATGGTCGAGCCGAGGTCACGAATCGATGCTCAAGGCCAAGTTCAGCAGAACGGAGATGCGTCATGATCGATCCTGATGATCGTTTCGGCATGCCCGCCAGTGCATTCCAGGCGGCGCGCGAAAGTCACGGCGTCGATAGTCCGGTATTTCGTACGGGCATGTATGTGCCGACCCGAAACGAAGTGGCGACGTGCTCCGCTGCCGTGCTTTACCCGATCGTGATCGACTGGATGTGGGAAAGTCCATCCGAGTTGATCCCAGACAACGCACAGATTGCCGAATTGCGCGCCATCTTGGTCGCTCGTCCCGACGTGGCCAACCCCGACGTACAGCAGCTCATCGCCGCTTGTGATGACTATCTGAAAGTCTGATCGTCCCGCGTCATTGCTTGCCACTGACCGCCCACGACTTGCCAAGTCCATCCTATCGGCATACGTTATCGAGTTTCGATAATGGTTCGCGCCGCCGAGGTTACAGTGATGGATGATCGCGATCTCTATGCGGGTCTTGTGCGCCTTCACTTGCTGCACCACGCCGCCGAGGCGCCGATCTACGGCCAGTCGATGATCGACGAGCTGGCCCATCACGGTTACCAGCTCAGCCCTGGCACGCTCTACCCGATTCTGCATGGGCTTGAGAAGAAGGGCTACCTGACGTCGACGCAGATCCAGGCCGGCAAGATGAATCGACGCTTCTATCGCATCACGCCGCTGGGGCGACGTGCCCTGACCGGCGCCAAGCGCAAGGTCCAGGAGCTGTTCGGCGAACTTTTCCATGAGAACACCAAGGCAAAACGCCCATGATGATTTCACGTTGGCTCGATACGCGGACCACCGGTTGGACGGTGCTGATACGCCTGCTGGTCGGCGGTGTGGTGTTCTTTCCCGAGGGGCTGCAGAAGCTTCTTTTCCCGGCCATCCTCGGCGCCGGCCGTTTCGTCAAGATCGGCATTCCGTGGCCCGAGGTCATGGGCCCTTTTGTGGGTGTGGTCGAGACCGTGTGCGGCTTGTTGATCGTCCTGGGGCTGCTGACCCGTTTCGCGGCCATACCCCTGATCATCGTGATGATCGTGGCGCTTGTCTCGACCAAACTGCCGCTCATGCTCGGGCACGATGTGTGGATCTTCCATGTGCCGAGCGGCGCCCGCTACGGATTCTGGGGCATGGCGCACGAGGCGCGCACCGACTTGTGCATGCTGCTGGGTGCGCTGTTTTTGCTCATCACCGGGGGCGGCCGCTGGTCGGTGGATGGGTGGCTTTGTCGCCGTCGGCCGACTTCGCTCACCACTATCCCATCATCTCTTCGGGAGTAAGGATCATGCCGATCGATCGTCGCGACTTTCTCAAGCTCAGCGGATTCACGGCGCTCGCGAGCAGCCTGCCGAGTATCGGGTATGCCACTGACGAGCCGCCTGTGGCGGTCCTGCCGCAAACAAAGGCTGACGTGGCGCTGACCATCGGTACCGGCCTGGTCGAGGTGGCGCCGGGCCGGATCATTTCGACGACCACGTACAACGGGCAGTTCCCCGGTCCCTTGCTGCGCTTCAAGGCGGGCCGGAAGGTGATCGTGGACATACGCAACGACACCGATACCCCCGAACAACTGCATTGGCATGGCCAGTTTGTTCCTGATGCCATTGATGGCGCGGCGGAGGAGCGCACGCCGTACATCACCGCCCATGGCCTGCGGCGTGAAGTGTTCGTGCCGGGACCGTCGGGCTTGCGTTTCTACCATACGCATTTGCGCGCCGGCAGCGACTTGAGTCGTGGCCAATACAACGGCCAGGTGGGCGCGGTCTACATCGAACCGAAGAACGATCCGGGGTCGTACGATCGCGAGGTCTTCCTGGTGCTCAAGGAGTTCGAGCCGTCCTTCAGTCAGGGTGGCGACATGGCGCAGGATTTTCTCACCCCCACGGATGTCGATCCGGCGCTGAAAGCCGTGGGCGAAGCGGCGATGAAGGCGTCGCTGGCCAAGGGGATGCCGCACGGCTACGAGGTCGGCTACCGCGTGTTCACCATCAACGGCAAGATGCTGGGTCACGGTGAGCCGATCCGGGTCAAGCAAGGCGAGCGCGTACTGTTTCATGTGGTCAACGGCAGCGCGACCGAAATCCGCAGCCTCGCTCTACCGGGTCACACGTTCACCGTGGTCGCGCTGGACGGCAATCCCGTGCCCACGCCAGCGCCGGTGCCCGTGCTCTGGTTGGGCACGGCCGAGCGGGTGTCGGCGATCGTGACGATGAATCGGCCGGGTGTCTGGGTGCTAGGCGATCTTTCCGACGATGATCGCGGCAACGGCATGGGCATCGTCGTCGAATACGCCGGGGCCAAGGGCACGCCACGCTGGGAAAAGCCACCGGCCTCGCGCTGGGATTACCGGATGTTCGGGAAGCCGGAAGCACACGTCCCGGAGCCGGACGAAGTCATCGAGATGACCTTCGCCAAGGACAACGCCGCCGATCACGGCTTCAACCGCTGGACGGTCAACGGCATCGCCTATGACATGCACACCATGCCAGTCACCCGAAAACTGTCACTCGGCCGGCGCTACCGTTTGCGCCTGCACAACACCACCGACGACATCCATCCGGTGCACTTGCATCGGCACAGCTTCGAGCTGACGCGCATTGCCGGCCATGCGACCGCCGGTGTCATCAAGGACGTCGCGCTGCTGGGCGGCTACCAGAGCATGGATCTGGACTTCACGGCGGATCAGCCGGGGCTGACGCTGTTCCACTGCCATTCGCAACTGCACATGGATTACGGCTTCATGGTGCTGTTCGATTGCGCATGAGCGAACAGGAACCGGTGCCGACCAGGGCAAGTGTCGCGTCCAATCATGAGCCGCGTGGAAGTACGCTGGAGGTCGGCGCCGCGTTCCTGAAACTCGGCGTATCGTCATTCGGCGGCCCGATCGCCCATCTGGGCTATTTCCATCGCGAGTTCGTGGAGCGACGTCGCTGGCTGGACGAGGAGCATTTCGGCCAGTTGCTCGCGCTGTGCCAGTTCCTGCCCGGGCCGGCCAGCAGCCAGCTTGGCTTTTCGCTCGGTCTGTTGCGTGCCGGATGGCGGGGTGCGATCGCGGCGTTCCTCGGCTTCACCCTGCCTTCGGCGTTGCTGTTGTTCGCGTTTGCCGCGATGAGTAGCTATCTGGCCGGGCCGTTAGGTCAGAGCGCGGTGCACGGTCTCAAGCTGGTCGCTGTGGCGGTGGTCGCCCAAGGTGTGCTCGGCATGGCACGCACGCTGACGCCTGATCGCAACCGCGCCTTGATGGCTGCCGCGGCGGCGGGACTGATTGCGATCAGCGGCAGTGCCTTGATGCAATTACTGGTGGTGGCCATCGGCGCCGCGCTGGGGCCGTGGCTGTGCCGACAGGTCGCGGCGAAGCGTGGGGAGTCGTTCGCGCTGCACTACGGTCGGCGCACCGGCGGCGTCTTGTTACTGATCTTTGGCGCGTTGCTGGCGACGGCGCTGTTCGTGGCGCCGGGCCTCCCGCCGCTGGCACAGGTGGCTGGTGCGTTCTATCGCGCTGGCGCGCTCGTGTTCGGTGGCGGGCACGTCGTGCTTCCGCTGTTGAAGCAAGCGGTGGTCGATCCGGGCTGGATCAGCAGCAATACGTTCCTGGCCGGCTATGGCGCGGCGCAGGCCGTGCCGGGCCCCATGTTCACGCTGTCCGCGTTTCTCGGCGAACGTCTGCAGGGCGGTCAGGGCGGTGCGCTCGGTGCCACCGTCAGCCTGTTGGCGATCTTTCTGCCGGGACTGCTGCTGGTCGCCGGCGCGTTGCCGTTCTGGCGGACGCTGGGTAACCGCGACGGCGCCGCCCGCATGCTGGCGGGTGTCAATGCGGCGGTGGTCGGCCTGTTGGCGGCCGCGCTTTACAATCCGGTGTGGGTCAACGCCGTGCATGACGCCCAGGATTTTGCCATCGCGCTGATCGCGTTCACGCTGCTCGTGGCCGCGCGTTGGTCCGCACTGGCCGTTGTCGTCTGGTGCGTGGCTGCCTCAGTCTTACGGGTAGTTTGGAGTTAATGGCAACGAGCGATCGCGGCTCTGGAGTTAACCAGGTTCTACGTTGTTTGGCTGAGAGTCGAGATCGGCCAAAAACCGTTCGTTGCGGTTCAAATCGCGCCGCTACATCCGGCATTATCATGGCGACCAGCTGCCTCGGCCCGCAAAATTTCATGGTTGTGCCCGCGACGTGTCATGTGGGACGTTCAACCTACGCCTTTCCCCAGATCGGAGTTCCATATGCGCTTGTTGATAGCTGCAATGCTCCTTTGCGGTTTAGTCGGGCAGAGCGCGCGTGCCCAGGTGCCGGCATCGGGACAAAAGAACACCGCGAATCACCCCTCGTGGACGGATCTGCAAAAACCGTTCCGCATGCCAGCATCCGAGCGAGAAAACATTGCAAACAATCCCTCATGGACGGCTCCGCAGAAACCGTTTCGCATCTATGGCAACACATGGTATGTCGGGCCTCAAGGCCTCGGCGTCTTCCTTATCACCGCGCGTACTGGCGATATTCTGATTGACGGCGGTGTGCCGGGAGACGCTTCACTGATCGAAGCGAATATCCGAGATCTCGGCATCAATCTGCGCGACATCAAATGGATTCTCCTTTCGCATGAACATTCCGACCATGCCGGCGGCATGGCGCAACTCGCGCATGCCACGGGTGCGCAGGTGATCGCGGGTGCTGCGGGCGCCACGTTGCTGGAAAGCGGCGGTCACGACGACCCGGAGTACGGCGGCAGATTTCCGTTTCCGCCAGTGCATGTGGCGCGCACTGTGACCGATGGCGAGAAGTTGCACTTGGGTGATCTGTTGCTGACCGCACACTCGACACCCGGACACACCAAAGGCAACACGTCGTGGACGTGGATGTCATGCGAGGGCAAACGCTGTCTACACATGGTTGATGTCGGCAGCCTGTCGACACCCGGGTTCAAATTGATCGGGAATCCGAAGTACCCGAATATCGTGAAGGACTTCGAGCACAGTTTCGGAGTGGTCGCGGCGTTGCCTTGCGACATCCCGCTCGCTCCGCATCCGGGCATGGTGAATTTTTGGGAACGTGTGACCAAGCGTAAACAAGGTGATGCGGATGCGCTGATAGATCCCACGGGATGCCGCGCTTACGCGACAGATGCACGCGAAAGTTTCGAGGCACAACTGACGAAGCAACGCGCGAATGCTGCTTCAGTAAAATAGTAGCGGCCGTCAGCTTAGGGTTGATAGTGACAGTTGCCACGACCGGCTTGATCGGGCACTTGGGGTTGCTAAGTGGTCGACACCGGTACAGTGGCCAGCGATTACCGGAACGAGCGGTCAATCAGACTGGAATACGCAGCTCGCCTGGAGTGCGCAAGGGTCGGAACTTGCCTTGCCCGAGCAGCCGGCTCTGACGCCAGATATAGTCGCCAGTCAGGTTGATATGCTCCCATCCCAACGGTGACAGATGCGGCAGCAACGTCTCGTCAACGACGTGGCCGCCATCGCGGAGTGCTTGAATCGCCCGTTCCAGGTACACGGTGTTCCACAGCACAATCGCGGCCACCACCAGATTGAGACCACTCGCCCGGTAGCGCTGGTTTTCAAAACTGCGATCGCGGATCTCGCCAAGCCGGTTGAGAAACACTGCACGGGCAAGCGCGTTCTTGGCCTCGCCCTTGTTCAAGCCGATCTGCACGCGGCGGCGCAGCTCGACGTGCTGGATCCAATCGAGCACGAACAGCGTACGCTCGATGCGACCGAGTTCACGCAGCGCGATAGCCAGGCCGTTCTGTCTGGTGTAACTCCCCAGCTTGCGCAGCATCAGCGATGCGGTGACGGTGCCCTGTTTGATTGAGGCCGCAAGGCGAAGGATGTCCTCCCAGTGTGCCCGGATGTGTTTCACATTGACGTTGCCACCGATCAGGGCAGCGAGTGTCGGGTACGACTTGGCATCGCCGTGGATGTATAGGCGTTTGTCAGCGAGGTCGCGGATGCGCGGTGCGAAGCGAAAACCGAGCAAGTGCATCAGGGCGAACACGTGATCCGTGAAGCCGGCCGTGTCGGTGTAGTGCTCCTCGATGCGCAGATCCGATTCGTGGTAGAGCAAACCGTCCAATACGTGGGTGGCATCCCGCACCGTCGCATTGATCACCTTGGTGTGGAACGGTGCGTACTGGTCCGAGATGTGGGTGTAAAACTGCACACCCGGTTCCTGACCATACTTCAGGTTCACCTGGGCAGCGGCGTGCCCATGGCCACCCGCCCTGAAGTTCTGGCCATCCGACGACGACGTGGTGCCGTCGCCCCAATATGATGCGAACGGCTGGTGAAACTGCGCATTCACCAGTTCGGCCAATGCCATCGCGTAGGTGTCGTCGCGGATGTGCCACGCCTGCAACCAGGTCAGTTTGGCGTAGGTGGTGCCGGGGCAGGATTCCGCCATCTTGGAGAGGCCCAGGTTGATCGCGTCAGACAGGATGGCGGTCAGAAGCAGATGACGATCTTCGGCGGCCGCACCGCTCTTCAGATGCTTGAAGTGCCGCGTGAATCCGGTCCAGTCGTCGACCTCCAGCAGCAGCTCGGTAATCTTCAGGTGTGGCAGGCGGCTATAAGCCTGCTGCATCAATGCTTCGGCTGCCTCCGGCACGGCATTGTCCAGCGGCGAGAGCTTCAGATGGCCCGTCGCGGTGATTGCGGCGTCGGGAAGCTCGTTGGCGGCGGCGAGCTGCTCCACCGTCGCCAACTCGCGCTCCAGTACGGCCAGGCGCGAGGCGAGGAATTGCTCACCGTCCGTCTCGATGGCCAGACCCAGCTCGCGCTGGTCGCGCTGTGCCGCGAAGCGGGGTGGCGGCAACAGGTAGTCCTCAAAATCCTTGAATTGACGGGAGCCCTGCACCCAGATGTCACCCGAGCGCAGCGCGTTCTTCAGTTCGGCCAGCACACACAACTCGTAGAACGGCCGGTTCATCCCTTCGTTCGTACAGACCAACGGCTCCCAACGCTTGCGCACAAACGAGGCGGGCACGTCGTCCGGTACCTTGCGTGCTTGACGGCGGTTCATGTCCTTGAGCAACTCGACCGCAGCGAGCAGGTCGCGCGCCACCGGTGCAGCGCGCAAGGTCAATGCTTCCAACAGCGCCGGTGTATAGCGCCGAAGTTGATGAAGACTGTCACCCACCAGAGCGAGGAAATCGAAGTCGGCCGGCCGCGCCAGTTGTTCGGCTTCGACAATGCTTTCGCGGAACACCTCCCACGGGATGATCGCCTCGATAGCAGCGAACGGATCACCGCCCGATTGTTTGGCATCGAGTAGGGCGCGGCCGATGCGCGAGTACAAGCGCACCTTGTCGTTGATCGCCTTGCCCGCCTCCTGGAAGCGATCGGCGTGATGCCGCTTGGCCCGGCTAAACAACGCGCCCATGAAGCGGTCGTGCAGGTCGATGATCTCGTCGATCAACGTGGCGCGGGTATCCAGGATCACGGCCACTAGCGTCGCGTAGCGACGACGGGGCTCCAGGTCGCGCAGATGCTGGGCGGTCATTTGGCCGCCCTCACGGGCGAGCTTTAACAGGCGGTTCTGATGGATGGCGTGCTCCAATCCGTCCGGTAGCCACAGCTCGCGTAGAACCTTCAACCGCGCTAGATGCGCCAGGATGTGTTTGGGTTTCGGTGGACCGGGCGGCTGTCGCAGTCAGATCAAACCACTGCCTTTACTGCCTTCGCGCATGGTCAGCAAACCATCCAGAGCGCGACGGTGCTGATCCGCCAAGGGCGACGTCAGCGCTTCATGCACGCGACGTGTGCCGCGTGTCAGGGCTTCACTACAGACCCGCTCAATGACATCGACCGTCGGTAAAATGACTCGTTGTTGCCGCAGCGAGTCGATCAGCGCCTCGACCAGCACCATGCCACGGTCGGTCTGCTGGGCGAGCTCGCTGAGCTGGTGGACCACGCGGCGATAGTCGGCCGCCGAGAACGGTCTCAGGTTGAGCCACGTCTGCAGTTCGGCCAGATGCTCGCGCCGAGTTTCCGGCCGCTGTGCATACTGCGGCCACACCGCCGGCTCGATGCGCAACTGTCGACCGACGTGCATCAGCAACGCCGCGGGCGGCTCGCCATCGGGCGGCAACGCGAAACCGGGATGGAGCAGGTAGCACAACTGCACCGCGAAGCCGAGTCGGTTGTGATGGCCACGGCGTTGCCGGATGGCCGCCAGATCGGCATCGCTGAAGGTGTAGTGCTGAATCAATGCATCATCGGAGCCCGGTAACGCCAGCACGCTGTCGCGCTCGGCGCCGGACAAGATCGAGCGACGGGGCATAGCGAAGCTCCTCTTGAAAACGCAGGTTTGTGATAACCCGGGCGGGGATCGCGCCCGGTACCGTGGCTCAAGGCCTTGCGATTCTCAAAAACAGTTCTTGAAACCCAATTCTCGCACGACTACCCTAGCCATGAGTTTCGATAAAGGAGAATGCCAGATGCGCCCGTCGATCGTGCTCGATCTCAAGCGAAGTGCCGTGCGCGAGGCGGCCAGCCGCTTTCGCACGGCGAACCCACGCATATTCGGTTCGGTGCTGCGCGGCACGGATCAGGAGGATAGCGATCTGGATTTGCTGGTCGACGCGCTGCCAGGCGCGACGCTGTTCGACTTGGGTGGTTTGCAGGTCGAGTTGGAATCCTTGCTCGGCATCCCCGTCGATCTCCTGACGCCCAGTGATCTGCCGGCCTCTTTCCGTGCCCAGGTGCTCGCGGAAGCGCAGCCGGTATGAGCGATCACCGCCTGGATGACTACCTGGATCACATGCGACAGGCAGCGACCGATGCGTGTCGGTTTGTGGACGGCTTGAACAAGGACGACTTCCTTGCCGATAAGCGCACCCAGCAGGCGGTGGTCATGAGCCTCATCATCATCGGTGAGGCCGCCACCAAAGTCATGGATGGCTACGCTGTGTTCACCCAGGACCATCCCGACGTACCATGGCGGAGCATGCGCGGGATGCGTAATCGCATCGCCCACGGCTACTTCGACATCAACCTCGATGTGGTGTGGGAGACGGTACAAACCGCGCTCCCCAACTTGTTGCAGTTACTGAGCACCGTGCGCAACAACGACGACGCTTCTCACCCATGAGTCGTCCCATGCCTGCTTTGCCCGTGCTGACCCTTCACGGCGGTTGGATCCGTGAATTCGTCGACGCGCCCGGCCCGTGCTTTGCACTGGGGTTGATTGAAGAGCACGGGCAGTCCTATGCGTGCCTGGCGTTGCGACCACCGGAGGAGATTCCACCCGGGGTCACCGAAACGGGCTTTAGCTTCGGTCACGCCGTCCTCGGCACGGCTTCGTATGAAGTCATCCAGTTCTCGTTCCACTTCTATGGATTCGCCACGTACCACGCGCTGGTCAATCCGAACAACCCGATCGTTCAGACCGTCTTGGCCAACATGACGGGAAGCGGCGACTACTTCTTCTTGGCTCTGGGTCCCGCCGGCGGCGTCACCACCTTCCGCTCCGACATCGAACGCGATCTCTTGATGGGATTAACCGATAACTACGACCGTCTCCAAGGCTCCACCACCACCGAAATACAATATCTATCTGCGTTGGCCCAGTTTGCTCGGGATCCCGAACCACCCGGCTTGGTGCTCAACTGGGTATGCAAGAGCGCCATCCGCTATCTGGACCTGACTCGCGATCGCGTCGCGCTGAAGCCGGCGTCATGACCCCGAGTGCGGCGCCATGCTGATCGGCTATGCCCGTGTTTCCACGCAGGACCAGAACCTGGATCTTCAGATCGAGGCGCTGCGCAAAGCTGGTTGCAAGAAAGTCTTCGAGGACAAGCTCAGCGGCAGCCGTGCCGATCGCCCGGGGCTGGCCAAGGCGCTGGAGATGCTGCGCGAGGGCGACACGCTGGTCATCTGGAAGCTCGATCGACTCGGCCGTAGCGTGAAGCACCTGGTCGATCTGGTTGGCGAGTTGCACGCACGCGAGGTCCAATTCCGAAGCCTCACGGACGCCATCGACACCAGCACGCCGTCGGGGCGGTTTTTCTTTCATGTTATGGCCAGCCTCGCCGAAATGGAGCGGGAACTGACCGTGGAGCGCACGCGCGCGGGTTTGGAGGTGGCGCGCCAATTGGGTCGCACGGGTGGCCGCAAACGACAGATGACCGAGAGCAAGATCCGGTCAGCGAGAAAGCTGCTGGCCGAAGGCATTCCGCCACGCGACGTGGCCAGGAACCTCGGAGTATCGGTGCCCACGCTGTATCGCTGGATTCCGGCATCGTCTCACTCCTAACGTACGATTTTTTCCGTTTCGTGAGCTGACCCCGTGACGGCCCTCTTACACTGCCGCGAGGGACTGCCTGTACACGGCAGGCACGGAGAACATGCGAATGGCTACTTCGCTGGACATTGCCCAACTGGCCGGAGTCTCGCAGTCCACGGTCTCGCGCGCGCTGCGCGGCGACCCGATGGTCAGCGCGAAGACCCGCGACCGGGTGCGCGACATCGCCCGCCAGCTCGACTACAAGGTTGATAAGAACGCCTCCAACCTGCGCCTGCAGCAGACCCACACGTTGGCGCTGCTGTTCTTCGAGGACCCGACCTGCGACGAGTCGAATATCAACCCGTTCTTCCTGTCGATGCAGGGCTCGATCGCGCGTGTGTGCTCCGAGCGCGGCTACGACCTGCTGGTCTCGTTCCAGCAGATGTCGCGCAATTGGCATGCCGAATACACCGGTAGCCACAAGGCGGACGGGCTGATCCTGCTGGGCTATGGCGATTTCATCACCTACCAGGGCAAGCTCGAGGCGCTGGTCCGATCGGGCACCCGCTTCGTGCGCTGGGGACCGATGTTGCCGGAGCCGTTCGGCCTGTCCATCGGCAGCGACAACCTGCAGGGCGGCCGCATGGTGACCGAGCACCTGGTCGCGCAGGGGCGCCGCCGCATCGCCTTCCTGGGCGCACCGGAGCATTCGCCGGAGGTGATGGAGCGCTATCGCGGCTACGAGGCGGCGCTGCGCACCGCCGGTATCGCCATCGACCCGGTGCTGCGCATCGACGCGGAGACCACCGAGCAGTCCGGTCACGATGCCGTGCTGTCGCTGCTCGAGCATGGCGTGGCCTTCGACGCCGCCTTCGGCGCCAGCGACCTGATCGCCATCGGTGCGATGGGCGCGCTGGCCGAGCGGGGGCTGCGCGTGCCCGGCGACGTGGCGGTGGTCGGCTTCGACGACATCGCCATGGCCCGCAGCGTCACCCCGTCGCTGACCACGGTGGTGCAGGACACGCGCCGCGCCGGCCGACTGCTGGTGGAGGCGCTGATCAACCTGATCGAAGGCAAGCCCGTGCACAGCGCTCGCCTGCCCACGCACCTGATCGTGCGGCATTCCAGCGCCGCGGCGGGATCCGCGGCGGCCTGAGCGGGCGGGCCTTCGCCTTTCCCCGATGCTGGCCGGCAGGTAGGGGCGAGCTTGCTCGCGATGCCTTTGCCCCCTGATTTTTCGGACGCTGGTCAACGACCAAGAGCATCGCGGGCAAGCGCGCTCCTTCACCGTCCTCCGGTGCCGCCAGGGGGGGGATGCTATGGCAACCGCACCACTACCAGCCCCTGCGGCGGAATCTCCACGCTGAACCGGCCGTCCTGCACCGCCATGTGTTCCGGTGGCGCCATGCGGCCGGCCTGCCGCAGCGTCTGGATCTGTTTCCGGCTGGGGTAGGCTGGCCGGCCCATCGCGTCGAACGTCGGGATGACGTCGCCGTGATCGCGGTCCAGCCGCCAGACCGCGGCCTGACGGGTACCGGCGAGATGGGCGACGTCCACCTCGAAACGACGGGTCTCGCCTTTGGGCTTGCCGGGCACGTAGGACGTCCCGGTGCTCACCGGCGGCGCGTAGTTCCACAGCGCCAGAACCAGGCTGCCATCGCCGCGCCGGGTGACCAGCACCGGGCCGTCGCCGGCCGGCAGGCGGGTATCGCCCAGCTCGTGCAGCATGGCGAAGGCGTTGAACGCCGGCTTCGGGATGCCGCGTTCGGCGACCAGGCCGAAGCCGCCGTAGAACGGCGTTTTCACCACGCCCTGTTCCTCGAACACATCGGAAAACGCCCAGAAGCTCATCAGGTCCACATTGCCGTCGCAGTCACGGATTGTCCTGGCCAGATAGGGACCCATGTAGGACGTATCGGTAATGGCGGGGCGGTTGAAGGCCGAGGCGTTGAATTCGCTGAGGATGAACGGCAGGTGCGGATACGGCGACTCGGCGATCTGCCGGTGCACCTTCGCCACGTCGGGACAGACGTTGCCATAGGCGTGCGTGCTGACGAAGTCCACCGGCACGCGCTGCTCGTGCACGTGCCGCAGGAAATCCGGTATCCAGGCCACGGCGGACGTCGAAGGGCCGCCTACCCGCAGCCGTGGGCTGATCGATTTCAGGTCGCGCGCGGTGTGGTCGTAGAGCTTGAAGTAGGTGGCCTGCGCCGGCGTGCCGTTCCAGAACGCGATGTCCGGTTCGTTCCAGACCTCGAAGTACCAGCTCGACACCTCGTCGATGCCGTAGCGTTCGACCAGGTGCCGCGCGAACGACTTGATCAGGTCGTCCCACAGCGCGTAGCTCTTCGGCGGCGAGGCGCGCAGCTTGTAGAAGAACGGCTTGGCGGCGTCGGGATGGCTGTCCAGGTCCGGCGGCATGAAGCTCAGCTCGATGTAGGGCTTGACGCCCAGCTCGAGCAGGCCGTCGTAGATCTGGTCGACGTAGGAGAAGTTGTAGACCGGCCGGCCCTGCTTGTCCAAGGTGAACACGCCGACGTCCTCGTCGAGGATGCCGTGGGCGCGCACGTAGGAGAAGCCGGTGGCCTGTTTCACCATGCGCATGTCGCGCCTATAGCTGGCGCGCAGGGCCAGCGCCGCCCGGCCGGAGCCGAACATCTGTTCCCAGAAGTGCGGGAAGGCGTTGCCCTTGGCCTGCGCATCCACGTTCACGTGGATTGTCGTCGGGCCATCCGGCGCGGTGGATGCGGCCGATGCGGCGATGGTGGCAAGCAGGGCGAGCATGCCCAGAGCCAGCAGGCTCATGAGGCGGTTGCGGAACGCGTGTGTCATGAAACGTCCTCTGCGAATCTGATCGGTCGGCCATGTGTTCACGTGGCCGGCATCCGGACTGGAGCCGGACTGGAGCCTGTCTGTGGTTGCCGCCGAACCGGGGTCTTTCGTATTTTCCCGTCTGTCATGCTTGCGGTCGCTTCACCTGTTGGAGCGGCTTTAGCCACGATGTTTTGGCTTTCTGGATGCCATGGTGAAAGCATCGCCCGCGAGGCTCCTAACTTTGCGAAGTTGGCTGGACAACATCGCTCAGAACGAGAGCCCGACGCCCGCGTAGAGGGTGCGGCCGAAGTACTGGATCGTGCTGGTCTGGGTGGCGTTGCCGAAGTAGGTGCGGGTCGGCTGGTCGGTCAGGTTGAGCACCTGGAACAGCGCGCTCACGTGGTCGTTGAAGTGGTAGGCCGCCTGGTAGTCGAACACTTTCTCGGCGGCGAAATAGACGGTCTGGTAGGTGAAGGACACCTGCGCTGCGGACACGAACGGCGAGCGGTAATTCGCCGCCAGTCGCGTGGAAAACTTGTCGTGGTCGAAGAACAGCGCGGCGCTGGCCACGCTCTTCGACAGTCCCGGCAGGTTCTGCTTCTGCGGGAAGCCGCCCAGGTCGGACTCCACCTTGGTGCCGCTCTGGGTATAGGCGTAGTTGATGGCCACGCCCAGTCCCGACCAGACCCCGGGCAGGAAGTGCGTCTTCATGAATTGCAGCTCGGCGCCGCGCACGTAGCCACCCTTGGTGTTGTTGTAGGCGGTCTGGTATTCGCCGTTCAGATAGGGCTTGCCTGTCTGTGGATTGGTGGGCACGGTGTAGCCGTGGGCGGCGAAGTCGTAGTTGTAGTCGGTGATCGTCTGCACGAACGAGTCGATGTGCTTGTAGAACACGTCGGCCACGAAGGCGCCGCTGGAATCCGGGAAGTAGTGTTCGAAGGTCAGGTCGTATTGTGTTGCGTACATCGGGTCGAGCAGTGGATTGGTGCCGCTGCTGAGGTTGTAGGTGCCGTTGAGGATGAACGAGGCGACGCCGGACTTGAGCAGGTCGATCGGTGGGCGCGACATCACTTTCGCGGCCGCGAAGCGGACCTGGTTGTCGTCATCCAAGTGCAGGTTGAGGTTCAGCGACGGCAGGTAGTCGGTGTAAGTCTGCCCCGGATTGACGCGGATGTAGTCGGTGCTGATCACGCCGCGCCCGTCGGCGATCGGCTCGCCCGCGCCATTGCCGACCTGCTGCAGGCCGGGGCTGTACTGCGAGGTGTGCACCACGCGCAGGCCGACGTTGCCGGTCAGCTCACGGTCGAACACGGTGGTGTCGATATCGCCTTGCAGGAAAGCGTCCCTCACCTTGACGTTGACGCCGCCACTCTGAGTCTCGGTCCAGTTCTGCGACCAATCCTTCTGCGGATTGGGCACGATGCCGTTCGCAGCCAGGATCGCGTTGGCGTCCAGCGCGAGGAAGCAGGGGAACTTGCCGAATTGGCTGCCCTTCCAGCAGGTCTTCACCGCGGTGGAGCCGTCCAGCGCCAGCGGCGGCTGGTTCGGCGTCGACAGCCAGTACTGGCCCCAGGCGGAGCCGTACAGCCAGACCTTGCGGTCGGCGCTGTAGTCATGGTTGTTGAGGTAGATACCGCCCTCGATGGCGTAGAACACCGGGTTGTCGGCCAGCTCGTACTTCACCGTGGTGCGGAAGGCCTTCATCCGGTCGTGGTAGATGGTCGGGTAGACGCCGTAGCTGGATAGCGCCATGCGACCGAGGTCGGTATACATGCCCGGGTTGGCCACCGAGAAGTCGCCCACGCCGAGACCGTGCAGGGCGAACGACATCGACTGGTCCGCGATCAGCGGCAGCCCCGAGCCCAGGCCGTCGTACGGGTCGGCCGTCACGTCGGAGCCCACCGTGCGGCTGGCGGCATGCGAGGCCGAGAAGTCCGCCGTCACAGTCCACGGGCCGTCGTGCCACTTGGCGTTGAGGCCGCCTGAGAACACGTTGGCATCGTTGGACTGGTCGTTGGCGGTGGTCGCGACAGAGAACGCCTGCAGGCCAGGGATGCCGAAGAAGCCGCCGGGAATGCTGCTCGCGGTGCCGCCGATCAGCGCACCGCCGGGCGACACCACCGGGTCGGTGATGACCGCGCCGCCGTTGGTGAACAACTGCGCGCGCAGGCCATGCTGAAAGGAGCCGGCGTGGAACTTCGAGTAGAACCCCGTGCCGGTCAGCGTGAAATGTTCGTCGGGCTGCCAGACGACGGTGCCCATGTAGCCGTGGCGGCGCTCCGACCCGCCGTCCTGGTTGATCTGCACGCCGGTGTTGACGTAGACCGGCCGGCCACCCAGGGTCGCTGGCGTGTTCGAGTACGACTCGTTGACGTACTGCTCGGCCACATGCGGCTGGGAAAGCTCCGCAAAGCCCAGGCCGACGCCCAAGGTGTCGTGGAGGAATTTGCCCTGGTAGGCCGCGCTGAGGCGGAAGGCGCGCGGGTTGGCGCCGTACACCTGGTTGGCCCGCGAGTTGTAGCTGCCGCGGGCGTCCACGTTGAAGCTCTGGTCCTTGGGGTTCTCCAGCGGGTTGGCCGTCTCCATCGCGATGGTGCCGCCTACGCCGCCCTCGATGAGGTCGGCCTGCGAGGACTTGTAGACCGAGACCTGATGGATCAGCTCGGACGGGTAGTCGTCGAACTGGATGTAATTGCTGCCGCTCGTGGACGGCTGCACGCGGCCGTCTAGCGTGGTCTGGATGAAGTTGCCGGTGAGTCCGCGAATGTTGATCTGCGAGGCTTCGCCGCCGATGCGCTGCGCGGCGACGCCTGGCAGCCGGGTCAGGGCGTCGGCAATGGACTGGTCCGGCAGGCCGCCGATGTCGGCCGCGGTGACCACGTTTTCGATCTTGTCCGAGTAGCGCTGGTAGTCGATCGACGATTCGAGGCTGCGGCTGAACCCGGTCACGGTGATCGTGCCGAGGGTCTGGACCAGCTTGTCCTTGTCGCTCTTTTGTTTTGGCTTGGCGTCGCCTGCCGCTTTCTTCCCGGCGGTTGCCTCGCCGTTCCGCGTGCCCTGAGGTGACGCGGCGGCATGGTCGGAGGCGGGCGGTTGCAGATCCTGCCCGGGGCCGGAGGCGTGGGCTTCGCAAAACAGGCCGATGCCTGCCGAGGCCATCGCCAGTGCGAGCAGATTCCGCTTGAAACTCATGATCCCGTCCTCCCCGAGTGGCCATTCGTCAGGCCATTGTTTTTTTGGAATGACACGCCTTTTCAGGGAAGGCATGCCATGACTGTTTCCTGGCAGGGATACTAGGCAGGCGTTTTGGACACGGACAACTTCCGCATACGTATGCGATCAACGAATACGTATGTGAAAACCGTTCGGGATGACGGCCCTGGTTCCATCGGCGGGCAAGCCGCGGGAAATCCCTGCCATGGCCGCGGCGGTGCCGTCGGCGGGCGGTTTCGCATTGCAATAGATTCCGCGCTACTTGACGGTCAGTCATTTATGCGGCGTAGCCGCTTTTATTTGGTGCAGTGCAGCACCGCGACCGATCGTTCGGCATGCGTCTTTCATCGGCCCTTTTGCGAGCGGCATGCATGCGAACCGGATTTTCTTGGTGAATACGTTTGCGGTCTCTCCTATTGCGTATTCGGGCCGCGTAGGCTTGGGCGCATGGGTGCATTCCAATGCCTGGAACTCAAGCGGTTGTTGCGCCCGTCACCCCGGTGAAAACCGGGATCCGGCTTTATGACATGCAGCTAAAGGCGCTGGATTCCAGCTTTCGCTGGAATGACGGTTCTCAAGCTTGGGACATCGGGGTGTATTCCGACCTTTCTGATTTCCGCATGCGCCGCCCGGCGGCGCATGCCCCATGCCGGAGACGCGACATGAACGAAGCCCCCTGGTGGCGCGGCGCAGTCATCTACCAGATCTATCCGCGCAGCTTCCAGGACAGCAACGGCGACGGCATCGGCGACCTGCCGGGCATCACTGCGCGCCTGGACTACGTCGTCAGCCTCGGCGTCGATGCCATCTGGATCTCGCCGTTCTTCAAGTCGCCGATGGCCGACTTCGGCTACGACATCGTCGACTTCCGCGACGTCGACCCGGTGTTCGGCACGCTGGCCGATTTCGATGCGCTGTTGCGGAAGGCGCATGCGCTGGGCCTGAAGGTGCTGATCGACCAAGTGCCCAGCCACACATCCATCGAGCACCCCTGGTTCCAGGAAAGCCGCCAGGGCCGCGACAACCCCAGGGCCGACTGGTACGTGTGGGCCGACCCGCGCGAGGACGGCACGCCGCCCAACAACTGGCTGTCCATCTTCGGCGGCCCGGCCTGGCAATGGGAGCCGCGCCGCGGACAGTACTACCTGCACAACTTCCTTGCGGCGCAGCCCGACCTCAATTTCCACCATCCCGAGGTGCCTGATGCCGCGCTCGACCACCTGCGCTTCTGGCTCGACCGCGGCGTCGACGGCTTCCGCCTGGACTCGATCAACTTCTGCTTCCACGACCGCCTGCTGCGCGACAACCCGGCCCGGCCCGCCGACCAGCGCGTGGGTCGCGGCTTCTCGTCGGACAGCCCCTACGCCTACCAGTACCACCGCTTCAACAACACGCAGCCGGAAAACCTGGCTTTCTTGGCCGGGCTGCGCCGCTTGCTCGACTACTATCCGGGCGCCGTCGCGCTGGGCGAGGTGTCGTCCGACGATTCGCTGGCGACCATGGCCGAGTACACCGGCGACGGGCGCCTGCACATGAGCTACAGCTTCGAGCTGCTGACCGACGACGGCTCGGCGCGGCACGTCCGCGGCACCGTTGAGGCACTGGAGCGCCAGATGCCGCACGGCTGGCCCTGCTGGGCCATCTCCAACCACGACTCCGTGCGGGTGCGTTCGCGCTGGGCCGCACCCGACGCGCCCGAGCACGCCGCCAGCCTGTTCACTGCGATGGCTTGCGCCCTGCGCGGCTCGGTGTGCGTTTACCAGGGCGAGGAACTGGGCCTGCCCGAGGCCGAGGTTTCCTACCATGCGCTGCGCGATCCCTACGGCATCGCCTTCTGGCCAAAATCGAAGGGCCGCGACGGTTGCCGCACGCCGATGCCGTGGGGCGCCGCCGGGCACGGCGCCTTCACCACCGGCACGCCGTGGCTGCCGCTCGACGACCGCAACCGCGAGCTCAGCGTGGACGTCCAGGAAGTCCAGCCAGGTTCGCCGCTGCAGCGGTTCCGCCGCTTCATGCAATGGCGGCGGTCGCGGCCCGCGCTGAAGTGGGGCGAGATCCGCTTCCTCGATGCACCGGAACCGCTGCTGGCTTTCGTGCGCACGTTCCGCGGCGAGACCCTGCTGACCGTGTTCAACTTGGGCGCTACGGCCATGGCGCTGCCGCTGCCGGCCAGCGGCGTGCGCGTCCACGACGACCATGGCCTGCCGTGCGGACGCCTCGAAGGCGGACGGGTTCACCTACCCGGCTACAGTGCGTTCTTCGCCGACATCGACGCGCTACAGCCGGCTGACATACAGGTTGCCGAGGCCGTCGCCGGTGCCTGATGCCATGCTCTTTGCTCGTCATTCCGGCGCAGGCCGGAGGCGCTTTTCAACAGTCGCCACTGGATGCTCGCCTGCGCCGGGATGACGCCCCATCATCGTTTCGCATGAACCAGCAACACGCTATTGGCCAACCTACAGGCGACAAGCCCATGCACCGCGCATTGCGCTCCTTCCGATCGATCTTCGCCATCCTCCTCCCCGGCCTCGCCGCGCTGGGTTTCAGCGCGCGCTCGCGCAGCGCCGAGCCGGCGCCGCCCAGCGTTCCCGCGGGACAGATCGTGCACATGGCACGGGTTCCCTCGCAATACGTGGCGCCGCACGACGTTGACGTCTGGCTGCCGCCCGGCTATCCGAAGCAGGCGCCGTATGCGGTGCTGTACATGTTCGACGGGCAGAACCTGTTTGGCGACCATCCGGGCTCAAAGCTGCCGAGCTGGCAGGCGGCTTCGACCGCCGCGAAACTCATCGCCGCGGGCAAGACGCGGCCGTTCGTCATCGTCGGCATCGCAAACGCGCAATCCCTGCGGATGAGCGAGTACTTTCCACAGAAACCCTGGGAATCACTGACGCCCGCGCAGCGGCAGGCGCTATTCTCGCGGCAGTTGGGGGATTTCCAGATACTGCCGGTGGCGCCTTTTTCCGACGCGTTCCTGAAGTTCGTGACGCAGGAACTCAAGCCCGCCATCGATCGCCGTTTCAATGTCGATCCGAAGCCAGCGTCGACCTTTGTGATGGGCTCCAGCATGGGCGGCCTGATGGCCTGGTATGCGCTGTCCGAATACCCCGGCACCTTTGCCGGCGCCGCGTGCCTGTCCACGCACTGGCCCGGTCCCTACCTGTCGCTGGAAGCCGCCACCGACGACCCCGTGCCGGACGCCTTCGTGGATTACATCCGGCACGACTTCCCGTCGCCGGCCGGCCACCGGATCTACTTCGACCACGGCACCAGGACTCTGGATGCCTGGTACGACCCGATCCAGAAACGCGTCGATCGTTTGCTGCAGTCGAAAGGCTGGACGGGAAGCCACTACCAGAGCCGGGTCTTCCCCGGCGCCGAGCACAGCGAGAAATCCTGGGCCGCGCGGCTGGCCATCCCGTTGACGTTCCTGCTGGCGCCCCGATAAGAGCCTGCCCGAAATCCCACCCTCGCTCGTCTCCCCCAGGTAATTGGATGGACTCGGTCCTCGAGAGAGAAGCTTCGGTTGGTTACCCTCACCCGTTCGCGTTGAACGTAGCCCGCGCAGCGGGCGGAGTCGAGACGCCTCGCTGCCTGTCGGCGGATCTTCGACTTCGACCCTTCGGGCCCACGCTCAGGGCGAATGGTCTCCGGGATGCGCGGGCGTGCCCACGATGCGTACCTGCATGGGGTACAGCGTGGCGTCGGGCGAGGTCGGCGCGCCGTTGCCGAGCAGGTCGGCCCAGGCGTTGCCGGCGACCAGCCTCGGGTCGAGCCGCGGCTTCGTGTCGGTCTTGCCCAGGTTCACCAGCAGCAGCGTGCGCCGCGCGCCGTCCCCGCGCAGGATGCACAGCACCGCGCTGCCGTCGTCGCAGAGGATGCGCTGCGCGCCGTGGTCGATTTCCGGACGCGCATGGCGCAGCGCCAACAGCCTGCGGTACCAGTGGTAGAGCGAGTCCGGCCGGGCTTCCTCTTCCTGCAGCGAGACGCCGTCGTGCGAGCGGTTGAAGCGGTCTTTCCAGAACCACTGGTCGCCGCGATACCAGATGGCTGAGCCGGGCGCGTCGAGGTCGGCTTGCCAGCGGAAGGCTTCGCGCGAGGGGATGCCGACGGCGTCGGTGAGCGGGATGCCGCTGGAGGCGCCGACGTTCTTCGGCTGCGCGCCGCGCATGCCCAGTTCCTGGCCGTAGTAGATCAGCGGATCGCCCTTTAGCAGCAGCGCAATGGCGGCGCCTGCGCGTGCCTTGGCAGCGTCGCCGTGGATCAGCGACATGAAGCGGTCCACGTCGTGGTTCTCCAGAAACACCACCTGCGTCTTGCCCGGCGGCGTAGCCGCGTCGGTGGCGCGGATCGCCTTGACGATGGCGGCCTTGTCGAACGACAGCAGCGCGCCGCGCAGCGGGAAGGCGAACACCATGTCCACGTGGCCGTCGATCAACCACTTGGTGCCGTAACCCCAGTCGGCCTGCTCGGCGAGGATGCGCAGCGCGGGCCGCCGCGCCTTCAGCGCGTGGAAGATCGGCGTCCAGAAATCCGCGAACAGGTGCGTGTCCAGCCCCTTGTGGTCGAGGTCGTCCATCATGTGGTCGATGCGGTAGCCGTCCACGCCGTCGCGGCCGCTGCCGTCGCCGTGCGGGTCGGCCCAGTACAGCAGCAGGTCGCGGAAGTAGGCTTTCACGGCGGGGTCATGCAGGTTGACCATGGCGATGCCGATGTCGCGGCCGTCGTAGCCGCGCCAGGTCGCGCGGTCGAGGAAGGGTTCGGCCACGCAGTGCCGCGCGTCTTTCCACAGCAGGTAGCCGGCGTACTTCGCGTGTGGCTTGCAGATCGAGTCGCGCCACCATGGATGCCCCTCGGCGACGTACTGGAATTCCTCGTCGAGGTAGACCTTCAGCCCCTTCGCGTGGGCGGCGCGGATGAAGGCGAAGTAGTCGTCCAGCGTGCCGTAGCCCGGATCGATGGCCTTGAACGCGGTGGCGAAGTAGTTGTGGTAGTACGGCGAGGGCTGCAGCGGCGTGAGCAGGATCGTGGTGACGCCGAGTCGCCGGATATAGCCGAGCTTCGAGGTCAGTCCCTTGAGGTCGCCGATGCGGTCGCCGTTGGAGTCGCGGAAGCTGCGGAAGAAGATCTGGTAGAACACCTGGCCGCCGTCGGCGGCCGGTGCGGCCGGAGTCGCCGGTGCAGCGGCGGCGAGCGGCGTGACCAGGGCGAGCAGGGTGCCGGCGAGCCAGCCGAGCAGCGGGCGGGCGAGGGTCATGCGGAGTCCTTCTGGGCGTTCAGTACGTGGCCGAAGAAGCGCAGCGTGTGTTCCAGCGTGGTCGACCAGTAGGCCCAGTCGTGGTCGCCAGGCGTTTCGGCGTAATGGTGGGCGATGCCGGCGCGTTGCAGGTCACGGTGCAGCGCGCGGTTGGATTCCAGGTACGGGTCGTCCAGGCCGCAGTCGATGCGCAGCGGCGGCAGCTGGCCGGGTGCGCCGGTGAGTGCCGCGAGCACGCTGCGGTCGGCGTGGGCGCTGCTCCAGTCGCGGCGGCTTTCCTCGATCAGCGCATCGAACTGCCACGCCTCGGTGACCGTCGACAGCGCTGCGGCCGCGGTGATGCGCTGCGGATACTTGCCGGCCAGCCGCAATGCGCCGAAGCCGCCCATGCTGAGGCCGGCCACCAGCAGCGGCGACGCGCTCGTGCAGCCCTGGACCACCTCGCGCGCCAGCGCGGGGATCTCGTCGATGATCCAGCGTTCGGCATCGTGGTCGGTGTGCGCCACGTAGCCGGAGCCGTCACCCCACAGGCCGTCGGAGGGCATCAGCAGGGCCACCGGCGGCAGTGCACCCTCGTCGATCAGCCGCGCCGTCGTGCGATGCGCCGCGCCTTTCATCGCCCAGGCCCAATGCGAACCGAAAACGCCGTGCAGCAACACCACGATCGGCAGGTTGGCAACACCGTGCGCCGCGGGCGGCACAAACAGGGTGACGTCGGCACGCCGCTGCAGCGCCGGGCTCTTCGCCGTGGCGAAAGCGAGCCCGTCGGCGCAGAGGGCGGGATCGGAACACTCGATGGTGCGGAAACCGTTATCGCTCATGGCCTCGCGCTGCCAGCTTTCGCAGGAGGACACCCTGTGCGCGAATGGCTTTCCGCAAGATCCGGCCAAGAGCATTCGCGCACAGGGTGCGCCCCTACGCGGCTTCGGCGAGGTTCGCGGGCGCTGGGCCCGGGCGGTGGGGTTGTCATGGACTTTGTCATGCGATGCGTAGCACGCCCTTGGTGCTGCGCCCCTGCAGCATGTCGTCGAAGGCGCTTTCCAGCGCGTCCATCGGGTAGCGGTGGCTGATCAGCGCATCGACTTCCAGCCGGCCTTCACCGATCCAGCCGAACAACCGCGGGAAGTCGCGCGCAGGCACGCAGCCGCCGTACAGCGGCGCGAGGTAGCGCTTGTTCCAGAACAGGTCGGTGAGTTCCAGCGGGGCCGGACCGTGCGCGCCGCTCAGCTGCAGGGCATTGCCGCCGTTGCGGGCCAGTTTCAGCGGCAGGAAAGCGAGCGTCGGCACGCCGGTGGCCTCGAAGGCGTGGTCGACGCCGTGGCCGTCGGCGAGCGCGCGCACCTCGGCGATGAGTCGCGCGTGATCGTGGTCGCCTTCGTGCGGTGCCAGCGTGTGCGTGGCACCCAATGCGCGGGCACGTTCCAGTCGCGCCGGTACGCGGTCGATGGCGACGATGGTGCGGGCGCCGGCGATGCGCGCGCCCTGGATCACGTTCAGTCCCACACCGCCGCAGCCGAGCATGGCCACGGTGTCGCCGGGCGCCACCGCGGCCACGTTCACCGCCGAGCCCACCCCGGTCATCACCGCACAGCCGAGGATGCAGGCCACATCCAGCCGCAGCGTGGCGGGCAGCGGCGTCACCGCCTCGGCGCGCACCAGGGTGTAGTGGGCGAAGGTGCCGAGGTGGAACGCGCGCTCCACCGGGCGTCCGCGCCAGCGCGTGGCGCCGGCATGCGCGCGGCTGCTGCCCAGGCGCGGCACGTCCAGCTCGAGCGTGCGCTCGCACAGCGATGCGGCGCCGCGCTCGCATTGGAAGCAGTGGCCGCAGGGGATTGCCCAGTTCAGCAGCACCGGCTGGCCGATCTGCAGACCTTCCACACCCTCGCCGATGGACTCGGCGTAGCCGGCGCCTTCGTGGCCCATCACCAGCGGTCCCGGCCAGTGCAGCGACGCGTGGTCGGTGTGGCAGACGCCGGCCGCGGTGATCGCCACGCGTACCTCGCCGGGTCCCGGCGGGTCGATCTCGATGGTGTCGATGGCGAAACGGCCCTCGCCGTCGGCGATGATCGCGCGGCCGCGGACGACGTCGGTGCTCATGCGATGTGCTCGGGCAGCCCGTTTTCAAACAGCACAGGATTCTTCGGCGTGTCGATCACCTTGCCGACCACCGCGCCCGGGCACCAGCGCTCCCAGTCCGCCTGCTGCATGTGATTGTCCGGTGCCTTCAGGCGCATGTCGCGATCCATGTAGATCACCGTCATCACCGAGCGCGGCCGGGTCGAGCGGTTGGGGCCGGCGCGGTGGAAGGTCCAGCCGGAGTGGAAGCTCACCTCGCCGAGTTCGAACGGCTCGTCCACCACGCGGAAGCCGTGCGCCTCCATGTTCGCGGTGATCGCTCTCTCGCTCTCGTCGGAGATGCCCAGGTCGCGGCCGAATTCCACGTGCTGGCTGCCGGCGAAGAACGCCAGCGGACCCATGTCCTGCGGCACCGCCTGCAGCGGCACCCAGGCGGTGATGGTGCGGTCGCTGTCCAGCGGCCAGTAGTACTGGTCGGCGTGCGCGGGGGTGATGCCGCCGGCCGGCTCCTTGTACAGCGACTGGTCGTGGTACAGCCGTACGCCGTCCACTTCCATCAGTGCGGTGGCGATGCCGGCCAGGCGCTTGCCGAACACGAACTCGCGCACCGTGTCGCTCTGCTCCCACAGGTTCATCACCTGCAGGAAGGCGCGGTCGTAGGTGCTGCGCTCTTCGAGCGGCTTGGTCTGCGTGTTCAGCGCGATGGTGAGACGGGTGATCTCCTCGCCGTAGTGGCGAAGCTCGTCGGCGTCGAACACGTTCTTGAGCTTGATGAAGCCGTCCCGACGGTAGTCGGCGACCTGCTGCGGGGAGAGCGGATACGGGCGATCGAGGCCGATGGTCATGCGGGATTCCTGCCAGGCGAGCGATGGCCCGCGCGATGGAACCATGCTAGGAAGCGCGCTCCCGCCGCGCATCGGCAAAGCGTGTCGAATGGCGACGGGGAACTATCGGATTCATGACCTGCGCCCGGACCCGTAGGAGCGCACCCTGTGCGCGAATGCTCTTCGCTTCGTTGCCTCATTTATCGCCCGCAGGGCGGGCTCCTGCACCGCGATCAGCCCGACGCGCACCGCACCCGCAACGTGCATAGCCCCGCCACGAACAGGCTGGCACCGCCGACTACCAGCGCCCACACCGGCTCATCGTGAAAGCACCGCTTCAGCAATTCGCCCAGCACGCTGGCAGCCACGAGTTGCGGGATCACGATGAAGAAATTGAAGATGCCCATGTACACGCCCATCTTCGCCGCCGGCAGGTTGTCCGAGAGCATCGCGTAGGGCAGCGCCAGGATCGACGCCCAGGCGAAGCCCACGCCCACCATCGGCAGCAGCAGCCAGTCCGGATCGCGAATGAATACAAACGACGCCAGCCCAGCGCCGCCCAGCCACAGGTTCACCAGGTGGCTGGCGCGCAGGCCCCACCGGCGCACCATGCGCGGGATGACGAAGGCAGCCAGCGCGGCGCAGCCGTTGTAGGCGGCGAACAGCACGCCGACCCAGTTGCCGGCCTCATTGAAGGTGACCGAGTGCGGATCGGTGGTGCCGTACTGCACCTGCGCGACGGCGGCGGTGGCGTAGATCCACATCGAGAACAGCGCGAACCACGAGAACAGCTGCACCCAGGCGAGCTGGCGCATTGCCGCGGGCATGACATGCAGGTCGCCCAGCACGTGACCGAGCATGCCCCGCCGCGACTGCAGCGCGGGACGCAGCGCAAGGGCGGCGTTGTAGCCGATCAGCAGCAGACCGTAGACGGCGAGGCCGCCGGCGAGCAGATAGGCCTCCTGCCGCAGTTCGAGATGGTGGATCGCCAACGCGGCGCCGATGCCGGTCAGCAGCCATGTGGCGCCGTTGCGCCATATGCCGCGCAGATCCGGCAGCGCCATGGCGGGCACCGTGTCGAACGCCTGCAATTCCTCCGGCGCATACTCCCGTGTGCGCAGCACGGTCCACGACACGGCGCCGAGCATGACCGCCGCGCCCGTGTAGAACGCGTATCTCAGGGTGTCAGGCAGCCCATCGCCCGACGCCATGTTGTTCACGCCCACCTGTGCGAGCAGCCACGGCAGCATGGAGGCGATCACCGCGCCCACGCCGATGAAGAAGCTCTGCAGCAGGTAGCCCTGCGGACGCTGGCGTTCCGGGAGCTGGTCGGCGACGAAGGCGCGGAAGGGCTCCATCGCCACGTTGAAGGTGCCGTCCATCAGCCACAGCAGCATGGCAGCCGTCCAAAGCGTGCCGGCATGCGGCATCCACAGCAGCGCCAGCGTCGCAAGCAGCGCGCCGCCGAGGAAATAGGGTCGGCGCCTGCCCAGCCGGGTCCAGGTGCGGTCGGAGCAGTAGCCGATGATCGGCTGCACCACCAGGCCGGTGATCGGCGCGGCCACCCACAGCACGGGAATCTGCTCCAGCGGCGCGCCCAGGGTCTGGAAGATGCGGCTGATGTTGGCGGTCTGCAGCGCAAAGCCGAACTGGATGCCGAGGAAGCCGAAGCACATGTTCCATATCTGGCTGAACGACAGATCGGGCCGGCTCCTCATGGGTGGCGCCGGCTTGGCGTGGTTACGGGGACATGGCTGGATGAGCTGGACGGGCGGATGGGAATTCTCCTGGAGATACGAAGCCGCCCGAAGGTATGCAGTATCGCAGTGCAACAACCAGCGGCTGCATACGTATTCATCCATGCCGCGCGGCCTGATCGATTACAGAAAGTCGTTATATCGAACGCCTGAACGCCCTGCCTGGCATGGCGCGGCCTGAGGTGTTTCTTGCCTGACGGTTCACGCTGCGCGTCGCAGCATCGTGCCTTCCATCGACGCGGAGGAGCACCATGCCGAGCAAGAGCGCCATCCAGCGAGCCCGCAAGGACAAGCGTGAGGGCAAGTCGCCCAGCACGCAGGCGGGGGAGTTCGTTCGCGAGGAGATCGAGCACGTGCGTGAGGGCAAGCACGGTGCGCGATCGGCCAAGCAGGCCATCGCGATCGGCCTGTCGGAGGCCCGCAGGGCAGGGGTGAATGTCCCCGCCAAAGGCAGGGCCGCGGAAAAAGCAGCGACCAAGAAATCTTCGACGAAGAAGTCAGCAACAAAAAAGAAGCCCGCCACCAGTAAGTCGGCGACCAGGAAGACAGCAGCGCGCAAGTCGTCCGAGACAAAGGCCACCCGCAGCCGCGCCGCCACCGACGCGCTGAAGAAGGAAGGAAGCGCGGCGGCTTCCAAACGCGCGCTGTCACGCCAGGGGCATCAGGCAGCGTCAAAACGCTCCGCGGCCGATCGCAGCGACGCAGCCAAGAAGGCGGCGCGCACGAAGGGCGCCGCGGGTCGTTCTGCCGCCGCGAAGAAGGCTGCGCGGACACGCTCGCGCAACCGCGCGCACTGAGCGATCGCGAGCTCGATACCCTTGTTACCCGCGCTTCATGGCGTCGGAGCGCGGGTGCGGGGCCAGTGCATCGATCTTTTTACTTGCCGTGCTGCCGCCATGCCGACCGTGGCCGCTCACGCCGATGAACTGAGTGGCGACTTCCTGGGGCGCAACAACAAGTCCTCGAGGCGACCTGATCACGGAAATCCATCGGGAAATTTTCGATGGAGCTGTGCTGAACATTGCCGCGCCGTCAGTGAAGCGGGTTTTCCGAGCGCTGCATTTCTTCGGTCGCGCGACACGGCGCTGAATGCGGTTGAGGAAATGTCCAGGGCCGGCTGGTGCATGTAGACGAATTCTCCACATCACTGAACCCTGCTCGAATATCGCTACAACGCCCCAGGAAAAATTCATCTGGAAATCACCGGCGAGGCTTCTCTATGTAGCCCGCAGAAGCGTTAGCTAGACAGTGGAAAAGCGTTAAAACGAGGAGCGCCTGGCAGGCGCTCCGCAACGGATGGCATCCGCTCTGCTACGGACGACATCGTGGAAAGACGGGTGCGGTTTTTCCCGTCCGAGGAATGTCTGCAAAAAAATCTGCCGGAGCCACAGGGGGCCCACCGCGACCAATCGAGAGGCGCGTGCATGGACACACCCCAAAACAAGCTGCCGAAGAATTCCGCCCCCATACCCACCGTTGTGCCTGTCCTGCTCGCGGGCGGCACGGGTTCGCGGCTCTGGCCGCTCTCGCGCGAGCAGTACCCGAAGCAGTTCCTTCCGTTGCTAGGTCCGCTCAGTCTGTTCCAGCAAACGGTGCAGCGCATCACCGGAATCGAGCATGCAGCCAAGCCGATCGTGCTCGGCTCGCATGATCATCGCTTCATGCTCGCCGAACAGTTGCATGACATCGGGGTACACCCTTCCGCCATCTTGCTTGAACCGGAAAGTCGCAACACGTTGGCTGCCGCCGCGATCGCGGCACACCACATCGCCAAGGAGCACGGCGACGGCGCACTCGCGTTCCTGATGGCGGCTGATCATTACATTGCGGATCCTGCCGCGTTTCAGCGCGCGGTGCAGGAGGCGGCGCGGGTGGCAGCCGACGGCTTCATCGTCACTTTCGGCATTACGCCCACACGGCCGGAGACAGGGTACGGCTACATCCGCAGCGGTGAACCGCTGGGGGTCGGTCACACGCGCGAAGTCGACGCGTTTGTCGAGAAGCCCGACGTCGCTACCGCGAATCGCTTCCTCGCTTCGGGCGGCTATTTCTGGAACGGCGGCATGTTCTTGTTTCGCTGCCGGCGCTTCCTCGACGAGTTGCGCCTGCTCGAATCGGAGACGTTCGAGCAGGCACGACTTGCCCTGCGAAATGCGCGCCGCGAGAACGGATTCTACGAACTGGATCCAGACGCGTTCGGGCGCTGCCGCAACGAATCGATCGATTACGCGGTGATGGAGAAAGTTCAGCGGATCGCCCTGGTGCCGCTGGATGCCGGATGGGAAGACGTCGGTTGCTGGGACTACCTCGACCGCATGCCGGGCGGCGACGCGGACGACAACCGCACGCACGGCGATGTGCTGTTGGAGGATTCCAGCGGAAACCTGGTGCACGCCAGCAGCCGGCTGGTGGCAATGGTCGGCATGCACGATCACCTGGTGGTGGAGACCGACGACGCCGTGCTGGTGGCGCCCAAGAGCCGGGCGCAGGATATCAAGAAGGTGGTGCAGTCACTCAAGCGGGCCAAGCGCGTGGAGGTGGAGGCGCACCGTCGCGTGTACCGGCCGTGGGGCTCGTACGAGACCATCGCGCAGGGCGAGCGCTTCCAGGTCAAGCGCATCCGGGTCAAGCCGGGCCACAAGCTCAGCCTGCAGATGCATTACCACCGCGCCGAACACTGGGTGATCGTCAAGGGCACCGCGCGCGTCACCGTGGCAGACGAGACTTTCATCCTCAGCGAGGACCAATCCACCTATGTGCCGCTCGGCAATACCCACCGGCTGGAGAACGCCGGCAAGGTTCCGCTGGAGCTGATCGAGGTGCAGACCGGGGTGTATCTGGGGGAGGACGACATCGTGCGCTTCAGTGATGTCTACGGCCGCATCGAGTCGGCCGCAGCCGCCGACGCGCCGTCTGACGAAACCACCATGACCATCGCCTGATCCGGCCGCGGGAAAATCATCATGGCTCAAGTACTGGAATCGGCGGTGACGCCGGCCCGTTCTGCGTCCTGCTTCAAGGCCTATGACCTGCGCGGACGCGTGCCCGGCGAACTGGATGCCAATCTGGCATATCGCCTGGGACTGGCTTATGCGAAGCGTTTCGCGCCCAAGCGCGTTGCCGTGGGTCGCGACGCACGCTTGTCCGGTCCCGAACTTCAGAATGCGTTGGCGCACGGCCTGGCGCAGAGCGGTGCCGAGGTGCTCGACCTTGGCCTGTGCGGCACCGAAGAGATCTATTTCGCTGCGTTCCAGCCCGGTTGCGACGGCGGCATCATGATTACCGCCAGCCACAATCCGACCGACTGGAATGGCATGAAGCTGGTGCGTGGCGGCGCCTTGCCGATCTCCGGTGATTCCGGCCTGCGTGAGCTGCAGGCCGAGGTGGAACGTTCCGGCGCGCGGGTGCCAGGCGGGGCGGCGCGGATGACGCCGACCTCGTTCCGTGAGGCGTACGTGCAACACCTGCTCGGCTACGTGGACGTGAACCGGCTGCGTCCGCTGAAGGTGGTGGCCAATCCCGGCGACGGCTGTGCCGGTCTGGTGCTCGATGCGCTGGCGCCGCAACTGCCGTTGCGCCTGGTGCGCATGCGCGACCGCCCGGATGGCACCTTTCCGCACGGCGTGCCCAACCCGCTGCTGCCGGAGCACCGCGAGGCAACCGCCGAGGCCGTGCGCGCGCACGGCGCGGACTTCGGCATCGCCTGGGACGGCGATTTCGATCGCTGCTTCCTGTTCGACGAGAACGGCCGGTTCATCGAGGGCTACTACATCGTCGGCCTGCTGGCCGAGGCGATGCTGCGCCAATATCCCGGCGCGAAGATCATCCACGACCCCCGCCTCATCTGGAACACGCGCGAGCTCGTCGAGCGCGGGGGCGGCATCCCCGTCCAGTCCAAGACCGGCCACGCCTTCATCAAGGAGCGCATGCGCGCCGAGGACGCCATCTACGGCGGCGAGATGAGTGCGCATCACTACTTCCGCGACTTCGCGTATTGCGACAACGGAAACATTCCATGGCTGCTGGTCGCCGCGTTGCTCAGCGACAACGACCAGCCGCTCTCGCGACTGCTGGACGCGCGCATGCAGGCCTATCCGGCCAGCGGCGAGATCAACATGGTGGTGCGCGACATCGATGCTGCGCTGGCGCGTGTCGCGGATCGCTACGCGACCACCGCGCTGGAAACGAACTGGATCGATGGACTCAGCATGGAATTCGCCGACTGGCGCTTCAACCTGCGCGCATCCAACACCGAGCCGGTGCTGCGCCTGAACGTCGAGGCGCGCGCTGACAGCGCGCTGATGCGGCGACGAACGGGTGAAATCGAGCGTATCGCAGCACAGCAATAGCCATCAATCATCGACCACGATCTGGAGGTATCAGCAATGCGCATCAGCATTTTCGGCATGGGCTATGTAGGCGCGGTCTGCGCGGCCTGTCTGGCCGACCGCGGCCACACCGTGATCGGCGTGGACATCGCGCAGACCAAAGTCGACCTGATCAATCGCGGCGAGTCACCGATTGTGGAGCCCGGGCTGGGCGAGTTGATTCGCAGCGGTGTCGAGGCTGGTCGCATCCTTGCCACCACCGATGCCGCCATGGCGGTACGCGACAGCGAACTGTCGATGGTCTGTGTCGGCACGCCCAGCAAGAAGAACGGTGATCTGGACCTGCAGTACGTGCAGACCGTGGTCAGGCAGATCGGCGAAGCGATGCGAGACAAGCCAGGGCGACATACCGTGGCTGTCCGCAGCACGGTGCTTCCCGGCACGCTGAAGAACGTGGTGGCGCCGCTGCTGGAATACGCCTCGGGCAAGCGTGCCGGTCGCGACTTTGGGCTTGCGGTGAATCCGGAATTCCTGCGTGAGAGCACGGCCATCGCCGATTACAACGCCCCTCCGATGACCGTGATCGGCGAATGGGATGCGGCATCCGGCGACGTTCTGCAGGAGCTCTATGGTGAACTGCCCGCGCCGGTGATCCGCAAGCCGGTCGAAGTCGCCGAGATGGTCAAGTACACCTGCAATGTCTGGCATGCCACCAAGATCGCCTTCGCCAACGAGATCGGCAACATCTCCAAGGAGCTCGGCGTCGACGGGCGCGAGGTCATGGACGTGATCTGCCAGGATCACAAGCTCAACATATCCAGTTACTACATGAAGCCCGGCTATGCCTTCGGTGGCTCGTGCCTGCCCAAGGACGTACGCGCGCTCAATTTCCGCGCCAACCAGGTCGACGCGCCACATCCACTGATCGACTCGCTGATGCGCAGCAACGAGGTCCACATCAAGCGTGCTTTCGAGCTGGTCACCTCGTTCGGCACCCGTCGCGTGGGCATGCTCGGCCTGAGCTTCAAGCCACAGACCGACGACCTGCGCGAGAGCCCGCTGGTGGAACTGGCCGAGATGCTGATCGGCAAGGGCTACGAGCTGTCGATCTTCGACGAGAACATCGAGTACGCCCGCGTGCACGGCGCCAACCGGGAATACATCACTGGGCGTATTCCGCATATCTCCTCGCTGCTTAACCCGGACCTGGACGAGGTCATCGAAGGCTCGGATGTGCTGGTGGTGGGTCAGCGCGACCACAACTTCGAGAAGGTGCTGAACGGCTCGCGTGGAGAGCGCAAGGTGGTCGACCTGGTAGGCCTGATGACGCATCGGTCGACCGCGGAAATGCAAGGCATCTGCTGGTAACGCCGCCGTGCCATCCATGCATAACACGACCCGCGGCTTCTTCGATCCGTCCGCATTCTCCGGCGGTCCGCCGACGCATGCCGCCAGACGTTTCCTGTCCGACCTTGGCGGATGGCTGCTTTACATCAGCGCCTTGATAGGGCTGGTGCTCATGCTTCCTGGCGAGGCGTTTACTCCGGGCACGCACGTCTTCGTGTTTGCGCTTGGCGTCCTCGGGCTGTGGCGCTACAGCCTGCGCGTGCTGCACTTCATGCGCGCGATGCTGTTCCTGCACTGGGCATTTCCCCGTGCGCGTCGCCAGGTGGCGCGCATGGGGGATGCAGCGATGCCGTCCCATGTCTACCTGCTGATCACCAGCTTCCGCATCGAGACTTTCACCACTGCCATGGTCTATCAGGCGGCGATCGAGGAGGCGATCGAGTGCGGCCGACCGGCAACGATTGTCGCATCGATCGTGGAGATGGCCGACCAGCGATTGATCCTCGCTCTGTGGGAGCACATGGATCCGCCCGACCGGATACGCCTGAAGCTGGTGCGCATTCCCGGCACCGGCAAGCGCGATGCGCTGGCACAGGGCTTCCGCTGCATCTCGCGTGACATGCCTGACGAGGAGGCAGTGGTCGCAGTGGTTGACGGCGACACCGTGCTGGAGAAAGGCGTAATCGCCCGTACTGCGCCATTCCTCAAGCTGATGCCCAGCGTTGGCGGGCTCACCACCAACGAACACTGCGAGGTGGCTGGCAACTACGTCATGAGCGAGTGGCATAAGCTGCGGTTCGCCCAGCGGCACATGAACATGTGCTCGATGGCGCTGGGCCGGCGTGTGTTGACGCTGACCGGGCGCATGTCGATGTTTCGCGCCTCCATCGTCACCGATCCCAGTTTCATTGACGACGTGCAGAACGACGCGCTCGAGCACTGGCGGCTGGGTCGCTTCAAGTTTCTCACCGGCGACGACAAGAGCACCTGGTACAGCCTGATGCGCCTGGGCTGGGACACGTATTACGTGCCCGATGCCATGGTGCGTACGCTGGAAAGCCCACCCGATCCGCGCTTCCTGAAGGCGAGCCGCAAGCTGATGTTCCGCTGGTATGGAAACTCGCTGCGGCAGAACGGTCGTGCGCTGCAGCTGGGGCCGCACCAGCTCGGCTGGTTCACCTATTACGTGTTGCTGGACCAGCGCGTGCTGATGTGGACGGGACTGCTCGGGCTGGCGATGGCGATCGCGGCGAGCATCAAGTTCAGCATGGTGTACATGCTGACTTTCCTGCTCTGGGTCGGCATCACGCGGCTGGTGATGTCGCTGCTTCTGCTGGTTTCCGGACATCGGATCGGGCCGGCGTTCCCGCTGCTGCTTTATTACAACCAAGTGGTTGGCTCGCTGGTGAAGATCTTCGTGTTCTTTCGTCTCGACCAGCAGTCCTGGACACGCCAGAAGACCACCCTTAACCGCGAACTCAGCGCGTTCCACCACCGTTTCAACCGCTGGTCGTCATGGGCCATGACCTTCTCCGCGGCGAGCGTGTTCGCCGCGGCGGTGATGTGCCTGCTCGACCTGTAGGGCCGATCAACCATCCAAGGCTACGAGGAAACCCGAACATGGTCACCGAAACCCGCAAAGTCGTGCACGAAACGGAAGTCGCGCGCCAGCATCCCAGAGTACGCATACCTGCCACCCTGCATATGGAGGCAGGCGGCCAGCAGCAGAGCTATCGGCTGTTCGACATCTCCGCTGGCGGCTTCAGCTTCGATGCGCACGGCGAAAACTACCGCGTCGGCCAAATCCACCGCGCGACACTGCGCTTCGCGATGGACCCGATGGGCCTGACCCTGCCGATCGCTTTCCGTGTCTGCAATGTCGATCCGCAGCACGGTCGAGTTGGTTGCGCGTTCGAGGATCTGGACGACCGCCAGATCGCATTGTTGCGGCAGGTGATCCATGCCTACATGGCCGGCGAGCTGGTCAGCGTTGGCGATGTACTGACCACGTTGTCGCGCAACAACTTCTCTACCCCGCGCAACGCCAAGGAAATTTCCCGACGGCAGCCGCAACGCGTGCGGCCGCGCGCAGTGACCATGACCGGGCTGCTTTTCCTGGTCGGCCTGGCCGCCTTCGCGTTCGCGTTCTCCAAGCTCTATGGCGTGATATTCGTCACTCACGCGGTGGCCGGCAAGGTAGCCGCGCCCAGCTTCGCCATCACCATGCCGCGCGACGGCACCTACTTCAGCCTGATCCCACCGGACGGCAAGGTTAAGAAGGGTCAGCCGCTGGGCACCTTCCAGGCTGCCATGCTGGATGTGGTGCAGAACGACCCAGGTTCGTTGCACCTCACCCCGCAGCAGCTCTCCGAGCTGATGGGCGAAACCCTCAAGGGCACGCTGTCCAGCCCGTGCAACTGCACGGTGGCGCAGAAGTTCGTGGTGGACTCGCAGTTCGTCAACCGCAACCAGCCGCTGGTACGGCTGCTGCCGGACGACGCCCAGCCGTACGTGCTGGCGCGCTTCCACTTCGACACCATGAGCGACATCCACATCGGCCGCACCGTCGCCTTCCACGTCAGCGGCGAGAGCCACGACCGCTACGGGCGCATCAGCAAGGTACGCCTGATGCCGAACCCAAACGCCGATGAGAAGAGCGGCCCCAATGATATGCAGGGACTGGTTACGAACGGCACCACCGCCGACGTGCTGACGCAGATCGAACCCAACGATCCGTTGCCTCGCGGGCTGATCGACCGCCCGGTCGACGTGCAGCTCGGCGATCCGCGCAACGACGTCGCCGGCATGGTCGGGCAGAGTGTGCGCCGCGTGCGCGAACTGGTCGCCAGCATCCGATGAGAACCGCGGGCGCCATCTGCACGCTGCTGGCCGCCGCGTTGTCGGTCGGTGCGGCGGCGCGTGCGCAGGATGCACCGGCCACCGCACGGACCGTGCCAGCCCGTGCAACCGGCACGCAGGTCGAAGGCGGCGGCATGCCCGACCTGGCGCGCGGCAAGCTGGCCATGCGCAACGGCGACGACGCCGAGGCGGAGGCCAATTTCCTGCCGCTGGCCCGGCACGGCTATGTCGAGGCGCAGCTGGCGCTGGCCAGCCTGTATGCGCGTCGGCACACCCCGCAGTCGGTGCAGGACGCGATCCACTGGTATCGGACCGCAGCGGTGAAGGCGCCGCTGCAGGCCGAGGTGCCGCTGGCGCGGCTGCTGCTGCAGCAGGACGCTCCGGAGCAGCTCGGCGAAGCGGATCAGCTGTTCACCCATGCGTGGGACGAGCGGCAGGATCCGGAAGCGCTGGCCGGTCTGATCGAGCTGTACGCGGGCAACCCCGCTTACGACACGCGCAAACGCATGCCGATGCTGGTCGCCCGGGCCGAGCAGCTCGACCAGCCGGTGACCAATGGCGCGTTGATCGCCTGGTACCGCAACACGCGCGACGTGCCGGGACACGGCGAGCGCCTGCTGGCGATGTGCCGCAAGTCGCTGGCCCTGGCACCGACCTGCTATGCGGACCTGTTGCGGGACATGCGCGCGCGCAACGACAAGCAGGGCATGCAGCGGATGGTCGCTGCGGCGATGTCGCAACTTGGCCAAGGTCTGCTGCCGCCAGAGACGGCGGCGAGCATCGTGCGTGCGCTGGTGGAGACCCCCGACGACGCCGACGCGGAAGGCGCGCCGGTGGCGGTATCCGACCAGCCCGAGAATGACGCGGACGAAATGGCACCCGCCGCGGCAACGCCGCCGCTCGGTCTGACCGGTGCCGCGCGGACTTGTGCGGAGAATCCGGTCGACGTCGCCAAGGTGGGTGGGAACGACAAAACCTCGCAGCTACCGCCGACCGCCATCAACGCGCAGACCGACCTGGCCGAGAACGTGGTCGCGCGGCTCGCCGATGGTTCGGTCGACGCGCGTGTGGAGGCCGCCGGACTGGTGGTGCGCTATCCGTTCCTGGCGCCGGATTTCGACGCCGAGACCGCGCTGCAGGCTGGGCAAAAGGCCGGCCTGCCGGACGCCGTGCTGTACCTGGGCGAGCTGTACCTGAAAGGCGACCGCGCCACCCGCGATCCGCGCAAGGCGCAGGACCTTCTGCGCCGCGCCGCACGCACGCCGGCCACCGCGCTCGATGCGCAGTACTACCTCGGCCGGCTGTACCAGTTCGGCTATCTCGATGAGGTGGCGCCGCGGCAGGCGGTCGATCACCTGCTGTATGCGGCGCGTCGCGGCTACGTCTCGGCGGACGGCGCGCTGGCCCGGCTCTATGCGTCCGGCAAGGGCGTGTGTCCGAACCACGTCTACGCCTACGTGTTCGCGCAGCTCGGCGGGCGCAATGGCGGCAGCAGCATTCGCCGGCTCGCCAGCCAGTTGAACGGCGCGCTGACCGCGCAACAGCGTCAGGCCGCGCAGAGCCTGTTGCGCGAAGAACAGGCGGCGCGACGGATGTTGCTGCCAACCCAGGCCGGCCTCGCCGAGGCCGGCCCGTCGAATCCATGAAGGAGACCGCCATGCGTACGTTTCCATTGACCGGATGTGGTGTCCTGCTGGCGCTGGCCGCCGTTCCCGCCGCGGCCACGCAGACCGACTACGCCTTGAAGGCCGACATGGGCGCCGTCGACGGGACCAACGGCGACCTCGGCCTGCTCGGCCGCGGCCATTCGCAGCAGGCCTACCTGGACGCCACGCCGTGGGCGCACTTCCAGTTCTCGCCGGCGTGGAGCGCGTTCGTCCGCGTGCGCCTGTTCGCGCCGACCGGCCGCGTGCAGACCGGGGCCAACGACAACAACAACGTCGGTCCGACCGACCAGACGTTCCTCGGGCTGAAGGAGGCCTGGGTCGACTACGCCGGCTTCCGTTACCCGGGTGAGTCGATCCGGCTGGGTCGCCAGCGCGTGCGCGAGGACGACGCGATGTACGTGGACCAGGACGTCGACGCCGTGCGCTGGATCTTCAACACCACCCTGGTGCAATCCGAGTTCGGCGTCGGCAAGGAGTTCAGCACGTACCGCACCGACAGCGTCGGCCTGCCGCCGGACCAGAAGCAGCGCACCTACGTGTTCGGCACGCTCGGCGGCGAGTGGCGCGCCTACCAGCGCTTCGGTGTGCGCACCATCTACGTCGACGATCACGGACAACTGCCGCCGCTGGGCGCGCCGACCGACCTCGGCACCAAGCTGACCTCGGCCAACCTGCTGTGGGTCGGCCTGTTCTTTCACAACCACTACTACGACGGCGCCGATGCGCCACCGCTGGCATACAACGCCTCGCTCAACTGGGTCCGCGGCCACCAGCGCACGGCACTGATCGACCCGGTCACCCGCGTGGTCGACGGCATGAGCAACCGCCATGTACGCGCCTGGGCGACCGACCTGGGACTGCGCTATCGACTGCCGATCGAGAAATTCCCGCTGCAGCTCGGCGCGGCCTACGTCTACAGCAGCGGCGGCCGCGGCGACAACCTGTCCACCCAGTACAGCCAGACCGGCCTGCAGAGCAATTACTCGCGCTTCACCGGTACCGATTCGCTGACCCAGCGCTTCACCGATGCCTATCGTGCCGAACTGGGCAACCTGAAGGTGTCCACTGCGTACGCCTCAGTCAACCTGGGGCGCTGGAACGCCAGCGTGATCTACAACCGCTTCAACCGCGTGCACAGCAGCGCGCCGGTCTACGTCGATGCCGTCAACATCGAGCCGGTGAATGACAACAGCTCGCTGGGCGAGGGCTACGACGTGATGCTCACGCGCTTCTTCGGCGGCAAGGTGGCGCATTCCGATCTGCTGTCCGGCGACGAGCCGGCCAGCTCGGTCCGCCTGCGCGGCTCGGTGTTTCATCCGGGCGCGGCCTATGCGGCCAACGCGCGCAATGAATACCGCGTGATGCTGGAGCTGGTGCTATGGCGCTGAGGTTTGCAAGCGTGCTGGCCATCGCGCTGCTGATCGGCGGCGGTGTGGGCTGGGCGGCGGCAGCGCCCGCGGCGCAGCATGCCCAAGGACATGCGAAGGCGAAGCCGGCACATGGCCACGACGTGGCCGACGGCAGCGACCAGACCGACGGCTCCGATGAGGATCATCCGGACGCGGACGTCGACGAGGCCGCCACCGCCACCGCACGGGTGAAATCCTATGTCGTCAGCGCCGGCTCGGCAAAGCCCCTGGACGCCTGGAAGCCGCCGAAGCTGCCCGACCTTTCCGGCTACACCGAAGCGGCGGTGATGCAGAAGCTGCGGCGCACGCCTACCGGGCGGGTGCACGTCGGCAGCATGTTCGGCCAGCCCGCCTTCAAGAACTTCATGGGCCGCGACGGCCGCATGCGCGAGTGGGCGCTGCGCCAGCGTTCGATGCCCAAGGTGATCTTCATCAGCGGCGGCTACGTGACCCCGAGCGACATGGCGCGCGCCTTGCCGAAGGAATATTTCGCGCAGACGCAGCCGGGCGTGTTCGTGGCGCGGCTGCCGATCCATGTGGAGCCTGGCGCAACGCTTCACATCGACCGCGAGGCGAAGGACTTCCGCCTGTCGCTGGATCGCGGCGCGTTCCTGATCAACGACGGCGACCTGTTCATCACCCACAGCCGGCTGGAAGGCTGGGACGAAGCGCACGACAAGCCGGCGTGGTTCGAGAGCGAGGATGATTTCCGGCCGTTCCTGCTGTCCTGGGGCGGCTCGCGTACCTACATCGTTCACAGCACGGTGGCGCACCTGGGCTACGCGGCGAGCAAGGCCTACGGCATCTCGATCAGCCAGTACAGCCCGTCGCTGGCGCCGATCCTCAAGCGCAGGGAGCCGACCGGCTGGCTGCTGGATTCGGAGTTCTTCGACAACTGGTTCGGCTTCTACTGCTACGAAGCCAGGGACGTGGTGATCCGTGGCAACACCTATCACCACAACATCAAGTACGGCATCGATCCGCACGATCGCTCGCACGGGCTGATCATCGCCAAGAACACCGTGCACGACACGCGAATCAAGCACGGCATCATCGTCTCGCGCGAGGTCACCAACAGCTGGATCATCGACAACAAGTCGTACGACAACGGCCTGTCGGGGATCGTGGTCGACCGCAGCAGCGTGCGCAACGTGATCGCGCTGAACAAGTCGTACCGCAATCACTCCGACGGCATCACCATCTACGAGAGCCCGAACACGCTGATCTGGCGCAACCTGGTGCTGGCCAACAACCGCCACGGCATCCGCGTGCGCAACAGCATTGAAGTGCAACTGCGCGACAACGTCGCGGTCGGCAACCAGTTGTCGGGCATCTACGGGCACATCAAGGATCTCAGCGACACCGGCCGCAACCTCAAGCTGGACCCATTCCAGCCGAGCATTTCGCTCACCGTGGTTGGCGGCAAGCTGGTGTCCAACGGCTCCGGGCCGGTGACTATCGACCAGCCACTGAGCCTGGAGCTCTACGACGTGGACCTGCTGGAGCCGCGCCGCGCGCTCGGCATCGACCTCAGCGGCGTGCTCGGCCGGCACCAGGAGAAGGTGCTGGACATCCTGGTGCGCCAGCGATTGCCGGTGGTGGTGAAACCGGTGTCGCTCGACGTCAGCTCGGCGGATCCGTGAGGGAGGACGTGCCATGGTCTTTTCCTCCAATGTGTTCCTGTTCCTGTTCTTGCCGCTGTTCCTGGCGGTGTACTACCTGACGCCCAACCGCGGGCGTGCGCGCAATCTGGTGGTGCTGATTGGCAGCTACGCGTTCTACGCGTGGTGGCGGGTGGATTTCCTGCTGCTGTTCGCCACGGTTACGGTGTGGAACTACCTGATCGGTCTGGCGATCGCGCGGCAGCCGCGGCGCAGCCGCGCGGCGCGCCTGCGGGTCGTGCTCGGCGTGGCCGGCAACCTGGCGACGCTGTGCTACTTCAAGTACGCCAACTTCGGCGTCTCCAGCCTCAACGAGGTGCTGGGCATGGCCGGCGCGGGGCAGGTGTCGTGGCTGCACGTGATTCTGCCGATCGGCATCTCGTTCTACATCTTCGAGTCGATCAGCTACATTGCCGACGTGTATCGCGGCGACACCGAGGCCACCCATCATCCGGTGGATTTCGCCACCTTCGTCGCGCTGTTCCCGCACCTGATCGCCGGCCCGGTGTTCCGCTACAAGGACCTCGCCGACCAGTTCGTGCAGCGCGAGCACAGCTGGCAGAAATTCGGCGAGGGCGCGATCCGTTTCATGCAGGGTTTCATCAAGAAGGTGCTGATCGCCGACTCGATCGCGCCACTGGCCAACGATGCCTTCGCGCTGACCCATCCGCACACCGCCGACGCCTGGCTGGGCGCGCTGGCCTACACCGCGCAGCTGTACTTCGACTTCTCCGGTTACAGTGACATGGCGATCGGCCTGGGCCTGATGATGGGCTTCCGCTTCGTCGAGAACTTCAACCAGCCGTACATCAGCCAGAGCATCACCGAGTTCTGGCGGCGCTGGCACATGAGCCTGTCGGCGTGGTTGCGGGATTACCTGTACATCGCGCTGGGCGGCAACCGCAAAGGCACGGTGAAGACCTACCGCAACCTGATGCTGACCATGCTGCTCGGCGGCCTGTGGCACGGCGCCAACTGGACTTTTCTGCTGTGGGGCGGCTGGCACGGGCTGATCCTGTGCGTGGAGCGTGCGCGCGGGGTGAAGGCGAGCGTGGAACGGTTCCGCTGGCATCGCTGGGCGCTGACCTTCCTGCTGGTGGTGCTGGGCTGGGTGATGTTCCGCGCCAACGGCGTCGGTGACGCGCTGCGTATCTACCGCGCGATGTTCGATTTCCACGGCGCCGGGCTGTCCGACGTCTACGCCGGCAGCATCACCTCGCTGCAGGTGGCGACCCTGCTGCTGGCGATCGTGGTAGCCGCGGCCACCGGCGCGGCCAGCCTGCGGCCGGCGCCGCTGCCGCCGGTGCGCGCGCACGGCCGGCTGGCGCTGCAGTGGCTGGTGTGGCCGGTGTTCGTGCTGGCGGTGCTCAAGCTGTCGGCGCAGAGCTATTCGCCGTTCCTGTACTTCCAGTTCTAGCGCCGCAGGTTTCCTGCGAGGACGAGGCATTCGATGCAAAGACCAGCGACCAGGCCGCAGACGGGGGAACGTGAGGCGTTGTCGTACCGGCCGCCGCTCGACATCGTCCGTGCGCGGCCGCGGCCGAAGCCGCGCCGCCTGCCATGGCCCGCCGCCGTCGCGCAGCGGCTGCGCGCGGCGTGGCTGCATGCGATGGGACCGGCGCACCGGGTGCTGGCGTGGAACGCTGTGCTGTTCCTCGCGCTGGTGCTGGTGCTCGGCATCGTCGGGCTGGCGCGTTCGCTCGATTTCCGAGCGAAGGACCACCCGGACGTATGGAAGGGCAAGCTCGCGCACGCCTTCGAGACACACTACGACAAACGTTTCCCGTTGAAGAACCTCGGCGTGAATCTCTGGGCCGCTGCCGACTACGAACTATTCGGCGAAGGCCGTCCCGGCGTCGTCGTCGGCCGGGACGGCTGGCTGTACACCGACGAGGAATTCAAGCTCGACAACGACTCGCCGGCGCTGGTCGTGCGCCATCTCGCGCTGATCGACTGGGTGCGCCGCACGCTGGCGCAGCGCCACGTCGCCTTGTTGGTGGTGGTGGTGCCGGCCAAGGCACGGGTGTACCCGGAACACCTCGGCCGGCGTCAGCCGCCCGCGCTGCATCGCAGGCTCTATGCGCAGGCGCTGGACACGCTGCACGCCGAAGGCGTTTCCGCGATGGGCCTGTTGCCGGTGCTGCTCGACGGCAAGCGGCAGCAGCCGACCTTCCTGCGCACCGACACGCACTGGACGCCGTACGGCGCACGGCAGGCGGCGCGGGCGATCGCCGCGCGCCTCAGCGACAGCGTCGACGCGACCGGCACGTTCCACACCGAGACGCTCGGCACGCAGGTGCATCGCGGCGACCTGTTCAACTTCCTGCCGCTGGATCCGTGGTTCGGCTCGCTGCTGCCGCCGCCGGACCAACTGCGGAAGGTGCGCACGATCGCCGACGCGCGCGGCGGCCTGCTCGGCGGCACGTCGACGCCCGCAGTGGCGCTGGTCGGCACCAGCTACAGCGCCGAACCGCAGTGGAATTTCGCCGGTGCGCTGGAGCAGGCGCTGCAGGCCGACGTGCTCAATTACGCGAAGGCCGGCGAGGGTCCGTTCACGCCGATGCTGGCCTATCTCGGCTCGGCCGACTTCCGCGTCGCGCCGCCGAAACTGGTGGTGTGGGAAGTGCCGGAGCGCTATCTGCCGCTCCCGCAGCCCACACTCGCCGCCTATCACCTGCCGCCGGACGCGTTCGCCGTCCATGCGGCGACCCCGGCCGCCAGCGGCGGCCTTTAGCCGGAGAAGGAGGTTCTTCCCGCCATGTTCAAGCCAATCCCTGAACGCCCCTCGCGGTCGCCGCGGCTGGTCCGCACCGCGCTCGCCGTGACCCTGCTCGGCAGCGTCACCATTGCCATGGCCGGCCTGTATCCGCCCGCGGCACCGCCGGGCTCGGCCTTCATCCGCGTGTTCAACGCGAGCAGCCAGCCGAAGGTGACGGCGCAGGTCGGCAGCAAGGACCTCGGCAGCATTGCGGCGATGGAGGCCAGTTCGTACCAGTTCCTGCCGCCGGGGCAGTACACGGTGAAGATCGGCGGCGCCTCGCAGGGCGCGCAGTTGCAGGGCTCGCACTGCTATACCGCCGTGCTGGAGGGCGGCAGCCAGGTGCACCTGTTCGACCAGCCGTGCTTCAACAGCCAGCTCAAGGCGCTGGTGGCGGTCTACAACATGATTGACGGCAGTACGCTGAGTCTGCGCACCGCCGACGGGCAAAAGGTGATCGATCAGGTCGCCGCCAATGCCAGCGGCGAGCGCGAGGTCAATCCGGTCAAGGCCAGCCTGGCCGTGTACGACGGCTCCGGCAAGCTGGCCGATGCCAAGCCGGTGACCTTGTCGCGCGGCAGCACCTACAGTCTGTTCGTCACCGGCACCCGCAGCAGTCCGGTGCTGATCTGGATCAACGGTTGAGGCGCGCCATGCGCAGGACGATCCATACGCTGCTCTCCGTCCTGGTCGCGCTGTCGGCCGGCACGTCGGCCGACGCGCGCACGCCGCCAGCCGATCCGGCGAACACGCCGGTGCCGGTGCCGACGCCGCTGAGCGCCAGAGCGCCGCACTACGAGGTCCAGCCGTGCTGCCAGCTGTGTCCGCTGGCTTCCAACCCGCAGGTCTATGCCGGCTCCAAGTTCCTCAACGATTTTCGCGTGCTGGTCGACGGGCGCGATGGCTGGCTGTTCCGTACCGGGCTGGATCTGACCACGCGCTTCGACGTGTCCGACGCCAGCATCGAACAGCTGCGCCGGCTCAGCGATGCGCTGCGCCGGCGCGGCACGCAGATCGTGATGATCTACCAGCCGCCGCGCGGACTGATGGATTTCGATGAACTGACCCCGAAGGAGCGGCGGCGCTACGACGTCGACGCGGCACGCCGAAACTATGCGCTGGCGTTGCAGCGCCTGCGCCGCGGCGGCGTCATCGTGCCGCCGCTGGACCAACTGGTGGACGAGCACAAGGGCTACGACTACTACTTCCGCCGCGACCACCACTGGACCGCCGCTGGCGCACAGCACACCGCCGAGGTGATCGCGCAGACGATGCGCCGGCTGCCCGGTTTCTCTTCGGTCCCGCGCAAGCAGTTCACCACCCGCAGCGACGGCGTGATCGGCAAGCCAGGCACGCTGCAGAAGGTCGCCTCGCAACTGTGCGGCGGCGGCTATTCGCTGCAGTACGAATCGGCGTTCGTCACCGAGCAGGAAGGCGGCGGCAGCCTGCTTGGCGACGAGACGCAGCCGGAGGTGGTGCTGGTCGGCACCAGCAACAGCGATACCAAGGGCGGCTACAACTTCCCTGGTTACCTGGAGCAGTACCTAGGCGTGGACGTGCTCGACGTGGCGATCACCGGCGGCTCGTTCGAGGGCTCGTTGCTGCATTACCTGGCGAGCAAGGAGTTCCAGCAGCATCCGCCGAAGTACCTGATCTGGGAGACGCCCTACCAGGATTACCCCAGCTCCGAGCATAACCCGTACAAGATCTACCGGCAGGCGGTGCCACTGGTGACCGGCGGCTGCCATGGCAAACCGGCGGTGCTGACGCGCACGGTGACCCTGCACCAGGGCAGCAACGACTTGCTGTTCAACGGCGGCGGCCGCATCCTGCCGCTGGTCGGGCGCGACTACCAGTTGGAGTTCCAGTTCAGCGACCCAGGCATCAAGGACCTCGACGCGCAGGTGCTCTACTTCAGCGGCTTGAAGGAGTCGCTGAAGCTGCACTTCAAGCAGTACGTGGACAACGGCGGGCGCTTCAATAGCGAGCTGCGCTCGGACCGGCCGGACTACGCCGCGGCGACGCTGATGGGCGTGACGCTGCAGATGGACCAAGCGCCGGCCAAGCCGCTGAGCGTGACCGCAACGGTGTGCCCACGGGCCGATACAGCGCCAGCGATGGCCGGTACGCAGAGGTGACGACGATGAGTGCTTCTTTCCGATGTCGCTGCGGGTGGCTGCTGGCGGCCGCACTGGGGTCGGCGCCACTGGGCGCGCAGGCGTCGCAGGCACTGGTGCCGCCGCCCGGTTACGACGCCGCTGTGGTGCACAAGCCGGACGACGATTTCGAATGCGAGCCGCCGCCGGCGCCGTACACCGGCACGCTCGATTTCCCCAGCAAATACCAGGGCTCGGGCAAGGCGCGGGATCAGTTCAACGCCAGTGCCAACGCCATCTACAAGGCGCGCAGCCAGCCGATAAGCCGGCTGGAAAAGGGCGTCGCCAAGATGGTCGACAAGTACATGCGTACCGGAACGCCGGCAACGCTGGAATGCGTGGTCGGCTGGTACGCCGCCTGGGCCGATGCGAACGCGCTGCTGGGTCCGTCCACCTCGTACTCCGGCAAGGCGATGCGCAAGTGGGCGCTGGCCAGCCTGAGCGGATCGTTCCTGCACCTGCAGTTCTCGCGCTCGCAGCCGCTGGCCGCGTATCCGGCGCAGACGCAGCGGATCAAGGACTGGCTCGACCGCGTCGGTGACAAGGTGCAGACCGAGTGGGATCTCACCTCACCGCGCAAGAAGATCAACAACCACTTCTACTGGGCCGCATGGGCGATCATGGCGACCAGCGTGGTGGAGAACCGCCGCGACGAGTTCGACTGGGCGATGAAGGTCTACCGCATCTTCGCGGACCAGGCCGATGCCGACGGCTACCTGCCGAACGAACTGAAGCGGCAGACGCGCGCGCTGGGCTACCACAACTTCGCGATCACCCCGATCGCGATGATCGCCGCCTTCGGCAAGGCCAATGGCGTCGACCTGGCCAGCGAGGGCAACGGTGCGCTAACGCGCGTGGCCCGACGCACCCTGCAGGGCATCGCCGATCCGGCCGTGTTCGCCGCCAGGAGCGGCGGCTTCAAGCAGGAACTGGAGAACGTCCGCAAGCAGCCCACCGAACTGGCATGGCTGGAGCCGTACTGCTGGACCGTCCACTGCGGGGGCGATATCGCGCGCAAGGCCGATTCGCTGCGCCCCATGAAGAACACCCGGCTGGGTGGCAACGTCACCGCCGTGTTTCATCTGGGGAAGTGAGCAGGCACGCGCATCGACGCGTCATCGGGTACGCGCTGCACGTGCCCGACGTGGTCGCCCTCCCGCAGCGGTGTCGAACGGCGGTGCACGCTCTCGATGGCGCGCCGAGCAGCGCGCCACGGCGAAGGATGCGGATGCGCTGAAGGCCTGCCGCACTCCGATTCGCGACGGTTCGGCCTGGGACAGGCCAGGATGCGGGAGCACGGCGCTTGCCGTTTACGCGGTCATGTCAACGCCGGCATTAGTCTGAAGGCTTCGCCCATACTTGACTCTGGACCAACATCAAGGGTCTAGAGTGACGGCATGAACACACCCGCCTCTCTCACCATCGGTGCCGTCGCCAAGCGCGCCGGGGTTCCCATCGACACCATCCGCTACTACGAGCGCGAGGGCCTGCTGCCCGAGCCGTTGCGTCGTGCGTCGGGCTATCGCAGCTACGGCGAGGGCGCGGTGACGCAGCTGCGCTTCATCCGCCGCGCCAAGGCGCTGGGCTTCACGCTGGAAGAAATCCGCGACCTGCTGGCGCTGTCCGCCGATCGCCGGCGCGGAGTGAAGGCGGTGAAGAAGCGCGCCGAGCAGCGGTTGGCGGCGATCGAGACACGCATCGCCGAGCTGCAGCGGGTGCGCGATGGGCTGGTGGAACTGGTGGCTTCGTGTCCCGGCCATGGCGCGCCGGAGCATTGCCCGATCCTGCGCGCGCTCAACGACGAGGAGAACGTCTGATGGAATATGCAGCCTCCTGCTGCCACGGCGGCACTCCTTCCGCCACGGCCATCGACCCAGTTTGCGGCATGACGGTAGACCCGCACACCACGAAGCACCGCGCGGAGCACGAGGGGCACACCTACTACTTCTGCTCCGCGCGTTGCCGCGAGAAGTTCGTGGCCGATCCGGCGGCCTGTCTGGGCGAGCGCAAGAGCGCGCCGCCGGCGCCGGCGGGCGCGATCTACACCTGTCCGATGCACCCGGAGGTGCAGCAGGTCGGCCCCGGCGATTGCCCCAAGTGCGGCATGGCGCTGGAGCCGATGATGCCGACGGCCGACGAGGACGACGGCGGCGAGCTGAAGGCGATGGCGCGCCGTTTCTGGACGCTGGTGGTGCTGACCGTGCCGGTGCTGCTGGTGGCGATGGGGCCGCATCTGTTCGGCTGGCACCTGCCGTCGCCGTGGGATCGCGTGGCGGGATGGATCGAGGCGTTGCTGTCGAGCGTGGTGGTGCTGTGGGGCGGCGCGCCGTTCTTCCGGCGCGGCTGGAATTCGCTTGGGCTCGCGCCGGTGCCGCGGGCGGCTCGCGCCGGAGGCGGCCTCGCTGTGGAGCAAGGAAGAGCGAGTGAGCGTATGTCGATACGCGATCGAGCGATGACGCCGCACCACGGCGAGGCCGCCCCGGCCCGCAGGGCGGCAGAGCCGCGCGAGGCGTCCGCGGCGCCGGCGCGAGCCCACCGACCCTGGTCGCCCAACATGTACACGCTGATCGCGCTGGGCACCGGCGTGGCGTGGGGGTACAGCGCGGTGGCCTTCCTCGCGCCGGGGCTGTTCCCGGCGAGTTTTCGCGGCGTGCACGGGCAGGTGGCGGTGTACTTCGAGTCGGCGGCGGTGATCGTCACGCTGGTGATGCTGGGCGACTTTCTCGAACTGCGCGCGCGCCGGCGCACCGGCGAGGCGCTGAAGGCGCTGCTCGGGTTGGCGCCGAAAACCGCCCATCGCGTGGATGCGGACGGCCGCGAAGCCGATGTGCCGCTGGACGCGGTGCAGCCGGGCGACGCGCTGCGCGTGCGGCCGGGCGAAAAGGTGCCGGTGGACGGCAAGGTGCTGGAGGGCGAAAGCCACGTTGACGAATCCATGCTCACCGGCGAGCCGATGCCGGTGGCGAAGGCAGCCGGCGCGCCGCTCACCGGCGGCACGGTCAACCAGGATGGCAGCGTGCTGATGCGTGCCGAGAAGGTGGGCAGCGAAACGGTGCTGTCGCAGATCGTGGCGCTGGTGGCCGCGGCCCAGCGCAGCCGCGCGCCGCTGCAGCGCGTGGCGGACCAGGTGGCGGCGTGGTTCGTGCCGGCGGTGGTCGGCTCGGCGGTGCTGGCGTTCGCGCTGTGGGCGTGGCTGGGGCCGGACCCGAAGCTGGCGCACGCGCTGATTGCCGCGGTGTCGGTGCTGATCATCGCCTGTCCCTGTGCGCTGGGGCTGGCCACGCCGATCTCGATCATGGTGGCCAGCGGCCGCGGCGCGCACCTGGGCGTGCTGTTCAAGGATGCCGGCAGCATCGAGGCGATGCGCGACATCGACACGCTGGTGGTGGACAAGACCGGCACGCTCACCGAAGGCAGGCCGACCCTGCGCGAGCTGCTGCCGCTGGGCGGGCGCTCGCACGGGACGTTGCTGCGCTTCGCCGCCGCGCTGGAAGCGCCGAGCGAGCATCCGCTGGCGCGCGCCATCGTGCAGGCGGCCGGAGCGCGGGCGCTGCCGTCGGTCGAGGATTTTCGCAGCGTGACCGGGCAGGGCGTGCAGGGCCTCATCGACGGCCAGGCGGTGGCGCTGGGCAACGCGGCCATGATGCGGGCGCTGTCGGTCGAGCTCGATGCGGACACCGCCGCGCGCGCCGACGCGCTGCGTGGCGACGGCGCCACGGTGATGTACCTCGCCATGGACGGTGCGTTAGCCGCGCTGCTGGCCGTGGCCGACCGCCTCAAGGACGGCGCGGCCGACGCCATCCGCCGGCTGCATGCGGACGGACTGCGGCTGGTGATGCTCACCGGCGACCACGCCCTGAGCGCGCAGGCGGTGGCGCGCGAATTGGGCATCGACGAAGTGCACGCCGAGGTGTCGCCGGCCGATAAGGCGGACGTGGTGCAGTCGCTGAAGAAGGACGGTCGCCGGGTGGCGATGGCCGGCGACGGCATCAACGACGCCCCCGCACTGGCCGCGGCGGACGTCGGCATCGCCATGGGCACCGGCACCGACGTGGCGATGGAAAGCGCGCAAGTGACGCTGGTGAAGGGTGACCTGGCCGGCATCGTGCGGGCACGCGCGCTGTCGCGTGCCACCGTGCGCAACATCCACCAGAACCTGTTCTTCGCCTTCATCTACAACGCGGTCGGCGTACCGCTGGCGGCTGGCGCGCTGTATCCGTGGCTGGGCTGGATGCTGTCGCCGATGATCGCCGCGCTGGCGATGAGCTTCAGCTCGGTGTCGGTGGTGAGCAACGCGCTGCGGCTGCGGCGGGTGGCGCTGTAACTGGCGTGCCAGCGGCCTTTCTGCTGACGTTGTTTCACCTCCAAGATACCGCGATCGATCACGTTCTCGGGTTTTTGGGCGATGGAGCAGCGATGACCGGCCTGCATGCGCAGCAAGACGTATCCCGGCATGGGCGGGCGGCAAGGTGTTCTACCACGCGTGCTGGTACGCCGCGCCCTGGCTCCCCCTGGGCGGAACGTGGCGGGGGGACTCCGCGCGTGCACGCCCCGGCGCCATCTTCCCCGGTCAGGTCGGCGCACCACGCCGGGCGGCTCCGCGCTCAGTGCGCCTGCTCGCCGCAGTCCGACGGGGACGGTTCGGCCCAGCGCAGCGCGTGCACGTCGAAGTGGTGTTCCAGCAACGGCTTGACGATGAGGAAGTACGGCGAGATGTCGAAGTCGCGCGGCGTGTACAGGCGCGAGCTGCGGATGTGCAGGATCTCGCGGCGGGCGCGGCGGACGTCCTGGCGCGGGCGATCGTGCGATTCGATGCGCGGGAGAATGGGGTAGCGCACCTTCTGGAAGGCGTCGGCGATCAGCGACGAGCAGATCGCGCGCGTGGGGTCGCCGCTGCCCAGCGCCAGCAGCCGGCGCCGCCAGTGGCCCGGCACAGGCGGCGTGGGCAGCAGGTAGCGCAGCAGGTCGATGATGTTGCGCATGTCGTACTGTTGCCCGATGCGGCGGGTCGCGTGCTCGATCAAGGTACCGATCTCCGCCGCGGTCAGCCCCACCGGGCGACAGATGCGCGTGTGCATGCCGCGATAGGCCTCCAGCGCGACCGCGCGTACGCCTTCGCGCACGTCCGCCTCGACCAGCACGTGCACGCCCAGTTCGGGATGACTGGCCCGCAGCGCGTGGCCCACGTACAGGGCCGCATGCGACCAGCTGGACTGGGTGAGGTATTTGATGGCGGTGCTGAAGCGGCTGCTGCCTTCCACCAGCAGCACATCGCCCGGACGCAGCGTGGCGCGCAGCAGTTCGAAACGGCTGGTGCCCACGTGCGTTTCCGAGGCACGCGGCTTGGACAGGAAGTCCGCGAGGCGGCGGCCGAGCCAGGCCATGGGATGGAACACGGGGGCGCTCCGGCGATGGAATAGGCCGAGCATAGGCAAACCGGCACCGTCGTGCATCGGCGCGGTCGCCGTCGCCGCCGTGACGCGAATCATGGCGGAGATCCGGGTCGGCCCTGCCAGCGATCGCTGGCGCGTGGAGCAGGCCGTGCAGGCATTGCGGCAACTGGTCGGCGGCCGAGGCGGCGGCATCGCCCCGGTGGTTTGCCGTGCCGCCGGGGCGTGCAGCGATCGTGTGCCCGGCCGGATGAGGGTCGACCCTGGCAGGCTGCGCTGAAGCCAGCGCGCGGGTCAGCCGGGCATGCGCAGCGCCTCCGGCGGCGGTTGCAGCACGAAGGCGCGCTGGATGTCCGCGTACAGCTCGCGCTGTCCGCTGAAGGGCAGCCGCGCGATGGCCTCGTCAAACGACAGCCACGTGTGGTCGTCGTGCTCGTGGTTGAGGCGGACCTCGACACCGGCGTCGACCAGCGCCACGAAGGCCGGCACCACGGCGATGCATTCCTCGCGCGCGTCGTAGAACGTCTCGCAGCGGTCGGCCGAATACAGGCTGGCGGCGCGCAGGCCGGTTTCCTCGTGCAGTTCGCGCCGCGCCGCCTGCCAGGCGGTTTCGCCCGCTTCGAGGTGTCCGGCCACGTAGGTCCACAGGCCGTGCAGGTGCGCTCTGGCGCGGTGCACGAGCAGGGTGCGCGCGTGCCCGCCGCGGCCGCGCACGACCACCACCGAAACCATCGAGCAGCGCAGGGGAAGGTCCGGCATCGCGGTTCTCCGTGGGCAGCGGCTTACTTCGCCTCGAGCGCCTTCACCGCGGCCAGCGTCTCTTCCACGTGCTTGTCCGGATTGAGCGCCGAGTAGACGTGGGTGATCTTGCCGTTGGGGGCGATCACGTAGGAGGTGCGGTCCGACCAGCCCGGGCGCATCAGCAGCGTGGCGTCGTATTTTCTGGCGATGACGGCGCCCTTGTCGGCGGCCACCGGGAACTTGCCGCCGCAGTGCTCGGTTTCCGCGGAGAAGGCCGCCAGCTGGTCGAGATTGCCGGCGGTGACGCCGATCACCGTGGCGTGCAGCGCCTTGAACTGGTCGATCGCCTGGGAGAACAGATGCGCCTCCACATTGCAGCCGGAGGTGTGCGGGGCGGGGAAGAAATACACCACCACCGGGCCGTTCTTCAGCGCATCGGCGAGCCTGAAGGTGAACGGCTTGCCGGCCAGGTAGGCGGGCAGGGTGAAATCCGGGGCCTGCGCACCTTCCTTCAGCACGGCCGAGGCCGGGGTGGAGAGCGTGGCGGCGCCGGCCAGGGCGAAGGCGAAGGCGGCGAACTTGGCAGGGAATCGCATGGGTGGGCTCCGAGCGGGGAATTTGCAAACCGTGGTTATACGCCAGAGCCATGGCGAGGGATGTACACCGCCTCGTGTTGCCGGCAGGTCAGCCCGCTGGCAGCGGCGGGCGGAGCCGGCGCTGCCAGCGATACAGCTTGAGGATGAGATCCGCGGCGACGAACAGCATGACCAGCCCCAGGCCGGCCCGCGCGCCCTCGTCGGCGGCCGCCGCCTGGAAGATGGCGCCCCCGGCGAGCCACCAGCCGAGCAGGGCCAGCCACGCGATATCGAAACCCAGCTCTAGCCAGCGCGTCGTCGCCGACCAGCGTCCCCGGGAGAGCACGCCGGCGAGCAGGGCGAAGTTGCCCAGCCACAGCACCAGTACCGGCCAAGCGCGGCTTTCAAGGAACTCCGGCGCGAACGCGAACCGCTGCGGCCAGGGCTGCGGCATCACCCGCACGATCCACGGCAGGGCGACCATGCAGGCCACGCCCACGGCGAAGCCGGCCAGGCCGAAGGCCATCGCTGCGCGATTCACCCGGTCCGGATCGACCACGCGCGGTCGCCAGTTATCGCGCGTCACTCCGGTCTGGCGCAGCCAGGCCGCCGCCAGCGCGCTCATCGCCAGAAAGCCGGGCCACCAGAGCGCGCCCAGGCCCCAGCTGAACCACCACGTCACCAGCGGCTGATCCTGGAAGACGCGCGGCAGGGTCAGCGCCCATTGCAGTGCGATGCCCACCAGCGACATCACCGCGAACGAGCGGCTCTGTTCGGCCGGGATGATCAGCATGCCCGGTGGCCGGTAGCGCGCAGCCACGTCGGCCGGGGTGCCGAACGACTGCAGCATGGCCAGCACTTGTGCATCGGTCGGGACCTCGCCGGCGCTGCGCCCGGCGAGCATTTCGGCCAGCAGGCCGCGCAGTTCCAGTCCGATCTCGCGGCGGTCCCTGCGCGGCAGGCGCCGCATGACGTCCGCCACGTATGCCTCGATCACGTCGTTCGCATTCATGTCCCATCCCCTTGCAGAAGTCCGGCCATGGTCCCCACGAGCGAGTTCCAGCTGGCGGTCAGTTCGGCGAGCAGCGCCTCGCCGGCGTCGTTGAGTCGGTAATAGCGACGCGGCGGGCCTTCCTCGATGCGCCATTCGGAAGCCAGCAGACCCTGGCTCTCCAGGCGGCGGAGCAGCGGATAGAGCGTGCCTTCCTCGATGGTCATGCCGCGCTGAGCCAGGGCCTGGCGCAGCGAGTAGCCGTACTGCGCCTGGCGCAATTGGGTGAGCACGGCCAGCACCAGGGCGCCGCGGCGCAACTCGAGTTCCAGCTTCGCGGTGGTGGATTCGCGGGCATTGGCCATGCATCACCTCGTAACGTGTGCCGAAATGTACTGTGTGATACACAGTTAATCAACAGTCGTTCGCCATCCGCGGCGCTAAGGTCTGCACGGCAGTGGGTTCGTGGTGGGAAAGTCCGACGGTGCCGGGTCAGCGGCGCGTGGCGAAGACGCCGTCCTGCGCGAAGTGTGCGTCGAAACCGGCCTGTGCCAACCCTGCGCATTGCGCGAAAAAAGGAAAGCCCCCGTGCGGGGGCTTTCCTGGGGTCAGGCGGCGCGATCGATCAGTGACCGTCCGATCAGCGACTGTCCGATCAGTGACCGTCGCTGCCGACCTGCGCGTCCACGTTGCCGCCGGCCTGAGCGGAGGCCGAGGCGCCGCTGCGGCTGACCGAGCCGCTGACCTGCGCGTTGCCGGAGGCGGACACGCCGTTGCCACCGTTCGCGCTGGACGACCCCACCGCACTGCCGCTGGCATTGGCACCGATGCTGCCGTTACCCATCGCGCCAGCCCGCGAGACGGCGGACCTGGCCTTGTCCAGGCCCTGCCGGCCTGCCGTGGCCGCCACGCCGGTGGCGCGATCCAGGCCGTTGGACACGCGCTGGCGCGTGCTGGCGGCGGTGTTGCGACCCTGTGCGGCGGCGCTGGCGGCGGCCTGCTGGGCCGTGCCGCGAATCGCGCCGACGTCGCTGCCGTTCATGGCGCTGCCGACCACGTCCGCGCCGCCGGACGCCATGCCGCTGGCACGGCCCGAGACGGCCTGGCTGTCGATCGCGCCGGAGGCGTTGGCGGCACCGTTGACGGCGCCACTGGCGCTGCCGGTCGGTACGCGGCTGGTGGCGCGATCGAGTGCGCTGCCGGCAATGGATGTGCCCTTCTCGGCCGCCTGCGAGGCGTGGCTCTGTATGGCGGTCCTGGCGCGATCCAGACCGTGGGTGGTGCGGTCGGTCACGCCACGGGCACGCGGGCCGATCTGATCGATGACGTGCGGGGTCGGCGCGTCGAGTCGACCGGCGAGGCCGCCGTTCAACGCACCGCCGATCACCTGCGCATGCAGCGTGGCCGTGGAGGCCAGGGCGAGCGCACTGGCGATCAGGGTCGAGCGAAGGGGACTGAGCGAACGGTTCGAGAGCTTCATGGTGGGACCTCCGGCCGGCGGGGAATCCGCGGCTTCCAGCGTCCAGTACGTCGTGGCGCGAAGCATCCTTCCCGGCCGCTCCGGTCGTATTGCGGAGCGGTTCAGTCTTGCGGCACAAGCAGGCCGTAGCCGTAGCGCGTGTCGCGCCCCGGGCGGCCGAGATCGATCGCCTCACCGGCCAGTTGCCGCATCACCTCGGCGGCGGCACCGGGATGCGCCGCCGGCACATGGCGGGCGGCACGCCGGGCGACGATGGGCGAGGCGAACGAGGTGCCGCGCAGTGCATCGCGTCCGTCGCGTCCGTCGCCCACCACGCCCAGCGCACAGAAGGCCACCTGCGGGCCGGCGCCGGATTCGGGCAGCACGTGTCGCCGGCCATCCACGCCGCTGACGCCGATCACCCCGGCATAGGAGGCCGGATACAGCGGCGGTGCGGCCGGCCCCTCGTTGCCGACGGCGGCGACCAGCACGTGGCCGCGATCGATCATCGCCTGCACCGCGCGCGCCAGCAGCGGGTTGTCCGGTCCGACCAGGCTGATGTTGATCACCGGCACGTGCTCGCGGTCCATCCACGCCAGCGCGTCGATCAGGGTGGAGGTGGCGCCGCCGACGGCGTCGCCGCACCACAGGTCGGCGACATACAACTGGTCGCTGTCGCCGGCCACCAGACGCGAGGCGACCACCGTGCCATGGCGCGAGGCCACTGACCGGGCACAGCCGTGCGTAACGATGCGGGCGTGCGCCAACGATGGATCACTGCCGTCCACACCGCCGTCGATGAGGCCGATGCGCAGGTCGCCTTCGCGGGGCGTCGCGGTGTTCGTGGTGGCGGCGGTCGGCGCGGTGCCGGCGGTCGTCGCTCCAGCCGACAGATACAGATGCTGGTAGGTGAAGGCCGCGCCCGGCGCGTGTCGCTGCAAGGCGCGCAGCGCCTGCGCCTCGCCGCGACGGCGCGTGTCGCGCACGATCGCCATGCCCAGGCCAAGGTTGTCCGTGTCCGGCGGCGCGCGCTCGACGGTGAATCCCTCGCGCTGCAGGTCGGCGATCTGCGCGGTGGTCAGTCCGGTGGCAAGAAATTCGCCGCGCAGCACCGGGTCGCCGTGCGGGTCCAGGGCCACCCGCTGCGACGGGTCGCGCAGCAGCGCGCGGATCTGCAGCGTGCGCGGGATATGGGTGGTGGTGGCACGCAGCAACTCGTCGATCCGCGGGGTCTTCACGCGGGCGGCCACGTCGACGTTCGCCGGCAGGCGTACCGGCAGGGCGGGCGGCTTGGGCAGCGGATGGCCGCCGAGCAGTTGCGCGCGCGCGGCCGTCGTCGCGGCCAGCGCGGCGCAGGCCATGCAACACAACCAGGACAGGCGCAGGCGGGGCATCGAGCGGTCCGGACAGCCAGGAGCGGCACGGATGCTAGCATCCGCAAAATTTACCCTGCCGCACTGCGCGGTGACGGGAAATGGAAGGATCGGCCGCGCTCGAACGTCATGTCATCAGATACCCGTGATTCCCAACAGACGGTGCGTGATGGACTGCTCGCAATTCTGCCGCGGCTGCGGCGACTGGCCCGGGCGCTCGCCGGACACGTCGACGACGCCGACGATCTTGTGCAACTGGTGCTGGAGCGTGCCTTGAGCCGCGCCGACCAGTGGCGGCCGGACGGTGCGCTGGACAAGTGGGTGTTCGCGATCGCGCGCAACGCCTGGCGCGACGAGCTGCGCTCGCGCGGCCGCACGCAGGCCGTGTTCCTGCCGGAGGAGGCGGGCATGGCGACGGTCGACGACAGCGTCGCCCCGCCGGTCGAGCAACTCGCCGTGGCTGCCGCCATGGCGGCGCTGCCGCCGGAGCATCGCGAAGTGGTGGCCCTGGTGCTGGTGGAAGGACTGTCCTACGCCGAGGCTGCCGAACTGCTCGACGTGCCGGTCGGCACCGTCACCAGCCGGTTGGCGCGTGCACGCGCCGCACTGCAAAACCATCTTGGATCCGAGGCATGAACCCGATCGACGACGACACCCTGCAGGCCTACGTGGACGGCCAGCTCGACGCCGAAGCCACCGCGCGCATCGACGCATTGCTGGCGACCGATCCGCTGCTCGCCGCGCGCGTGCAGCGCGAGCGCGCGCTGCGTGCCGCGCTGCGCGGGGCCTTCGATCCGGTGCTGGACGAGCCGATCCCTGCGCGGTTGGCGGCGCTGCTGCAGGCGCCGGTGGCCGAAGCGCCTCTCGTCTCGGTGACCGCACTGCCTGCGCGCCGCCCGCCTCGTCGCTGGGCGATGCCCGCGCTGGCGATGGCCGCCTCGATCGCCGCGCTGGCGGTGCTGCTGTGGCAGTCCTCGGCGCATGACCTGGTGCGCCTGCGCGATGGCGAGACGTTTGCCGGCGGCGCGTTGTCGCGCGCGCTGGACGACCAGCTCGCCAGCGCCCCCGAGCCCGGCGCGCCGATCACTGTCGGCCTCACCTTCCGCGCGACCGACGGCCGCATCTGCCGCAGTTTCGTGCGGCACGCCGCGCCGGCACGGGCCGGGCTGGCCTGCCACGACGAGCAGGGCTGGCAGGTGCCGGTGGTGGTGCCGGTGGGCGTGCCGGCCGAGGGCGACATGCGCCAGGCCGCCAGCGCGCTGCCGCCGGCCGTGCAGCGGGCGATCGACGCGCGCCGGCAGGGCGACGTGTTCGATGCCAGCCAGGAGCGCGCCGCGCGCGCCGCGGGCTGGCGCTGACCGAGCCGTGGGCGTTCACCGCCGCTGCCCGGCGCGCTCCATGCTCAGCACCGCGTGGCGAGCACGCCATCGAGCGCGAGCTGCGCCTTGAAGCCGGCTTTTTCCAGCCGCCTGGCCACCTCGCGCGGCACGTCGCGGCCGCTGGTGAGCTTGTTCGGGCTGCCGGTGTAGTGGAACAGCCGGCCGCCCCGGCGCAGCACGCGGGCGAGTTGATCGTAGAAAGCCCGCGAGTACAGCTCGCCGGCGATGCCGAAGCGCGGCGGATCGTGCAGCAGGGCATCCACCGAGGCGTCGGCGATCCGCGCGATCGCCTCGGACACGTCGGCATGGGCGAGCTGCAGGCGACCGCCGTGCTCCGGCGCGTCCGGGTCGGGCGACCACGGATTGAGCGTACGCAGCCACAGCACGTCGGCGTTCTTCTCGAACGACTGGATGCGGGCCACGCCGGCGTCCAGGCAGCAGGCGGCGAAATAGCCGAGGCCGCCGCAGGTGTCGAGCACGGATTTTCCGTGCGGTTCGACCAGCGCCACCTTGCGGCGCGCATCCTCGTACGGCGACTCCTTCGATGTCGGCAGCATCTTGATGCCGTCGATCTCGAACGTGGGTGCGCCCCACTCGGTGGGCACCAGCTTGATCAGCGAACCGGAGAAGCGCATCACCGGCGCGAATTCCTCGCCGTCCCACCAGTAGACCGTGCGCTCCTTGAGCTTGCCGGGGTACGGGTAGCGCTGGCCGCGCCAGTGCCAGGCGTCGGCGTCGAGCACGGCCTCGTCACTGGAGCGGCCCAGATCCAGCGAGCCCTGCCACGACGCGGCGCCGCGGCGGGCGGCGTCGAGCAGGGCCGCGCCGGTGTCGTGGGTCAGCAGGGGGCCGGTGTAGTGCGCCAAGAAGGACTCCGGGGCCGATAAGCTCGGCACGTGGCAAGGCGGGAGGGGCCGGCATGGTAGCCCAGGCTGCGCGACGGCACGGGCGCGTGTTGTGATGGTCAGGATGCTAAGGGGCACGGATGGGCAAGCGTCTACGGATTGCGGTGGTGGGCTACGGCAGCGGCGGCCAGGCAGCGGCGCTGCTGCTGTCGCGCGATGGTCATGCGGTGGAGGTGTTTGAGCGGGTGCCGCATCCGGGCCCGGTCGGCGCGGGCTTCCTGCTGCAGCCGATCGGCCTGCATGTGCTGTGGGAGCTGAGCCTGCTCGATGCGGTGCTGGCGCACGGAATGCCGATCACCCGCCTGTTTGGCGAAACCGCGGGCGGACGTGCGGTGATGGACATGCGCTATGCCGAACTGGATCGCCGCCTGTGCGGCGTGGGCCTGCAGCGCGGTGCCTTGTTCCAGTTGCTGAATGCCGCGTGGCAGTCCGGGCGGTGTCTGCACGCCGGCTGCGCCATCGTGCAGGTCGATGCCGAGAGAGGGCGGCTCGTCGACGATGCGGGGCAGGTGCATGACGGCTTCGACCTGATCGTGGTGGCTGATGGCTCGGCTTCGGCGCTGCGCGCGCAGGTCGCGCCCGCGGCGTTCGATCGACCGTATTCGTGGGGCGCGCAGTGGTGCCTGGTGGAGCAGGCGCACTGGCCGTGGCCAGGCGAATTGCGCCAGCGCTACGTGGGTGCACGCCGCATGGCGGGCATGCTGCCGGTGGGCACGCGCCCGGATGATCCGGTGCCAAGGATGAGTTTTTTCTGGAGCAGCTGGAGGCGCAGCTCGCTGCGTCACGGAGCGGCAGTGACGAGGTGTCACGTGGATCCTGCCGCGGCGAGGTCAACGGCTTCTGACGCCGCGAGCGGCATGAGGCGCGCCCTTGCACCGACATTCGTCGGGACTTGTCGACGCCAGCTTTGACACCTCCTGCGCGCATCGACATGTACGGGCACGCGCCCAGCGAGAAAGCCGTCTTCCGTGCGGACCACTTCGCTCGTCCACCCACCTGCCTGGCGCCGGAGGCGATGGCGCGTGCCCTGGCAGTCCAGCCTCAGCGCAGCAACATCGGCGGATCGAGCCGGCGCATCGCTGCCAGCGTGCGCACCAGTTCGCGGTAGCTGGCGGCGAGCTGTTCGTAGAGCGCGGCGGTGGCGCGGCGGCCGACGTCGGCCACGCCCTGGTAGGCGGCGCGGCCGATGTCGATGTAGTAGCCCACGCTGACGCGGCGGCGTTCGGCCACGTCGGGGAACAGGCCGGCGACGAGCAGGCAGCGGTCGCCGACGTCGCGCAACGCGTCGCCGCGCGCGGTGCCGACCAGTTCGAGCGCGTCGAGCCAGTCCACGCCGTGGGTGTGCGCGAGCAGCTGTGCGTCGCGCTGGAAACGCAGCAGCACGAACACCAGATAGCTCTCGCGCGTCTCGTCGAGCGGATGGCCGGCGCGCTGGCCGGCCTCCTGCACCAGTGCCTGCCACAACTGCATCGGCGTGCCATGCTGAAACCTGTCGATCATGTCGTCCACCCTCTCGGTCGTCGACGATGCCAGCCCAAGAGCGTGGGCCGTAGAAATCTTTGGGCTGCGATTGTGCTCTCATCCATAGGCTGCGCCTCTCGTCGGGCTTACATAGTATGACTATGCGTACCCTCCGATAGACGCATCCTATGGCGATAGCCTAATCTCGCTATCCAAAGTTTCTACGGCCCACGCTCTAGACCAGCCTGTCGGGCTGCTGGCGCGGCGTTTCGCACGACGCCCGGCAGCCGGGCAGGGGGCGTGCCGACAGGCGGTTCCGGTGTGGCGGGGCTCCACCCCACTTTTTCGCCGGCGCACCTTCCGCCACGCCGGTGGCGCAAACGGCGAGGGGCGCCACGGTGGGAGGCCCCCCTCGCCTGGTTTGCGTCGGTCAGCCGGTCAGGGCGCCGCGGCGGTGCCTGCGGCCGCTGGCTGGGTCCACAACCTCGCTTCCACCGGGCCGCCCAGCATCTGCGCGCGCACCAGCGGGATCGGCGGCCCGCCGTAGCTGAGGAACTGGTCGTGGAACGCCTTCAGCGCGTCGGTGCCGGGATGCCTGGCGATCCAGTCCTGGCGCAGCTGCATGATCATCAGCTTGCCCAGCGTGTAGTTGAGATAGGCCGGGTCGTAGGTGCCGCGGGCCGCCTGCTGGCGGGCGCTGCCCGGATCCTGGAAGGCCTTGTCTTTGAACATCTGCTCGGACTGCGCCATGGTCATGCCGCCGGTGTGCAGGCCGATCGCCGAGAGGTAGCGCACGTCGCGCAGCAGCGCGTTGGTGAGCTGGCCGATGTGTACTTCCGGGGTGGCGCCGTCGACGCCCTGGTCGAACATCATCTCCTCGGCGTAGTGCGCCCAGCCCTCGGCATAGGCGTAGCCGACGAACAGCCGGCCGAACATCCACTTGGCGCGGTTGGCGTGCAGGAACTGCAGGAAGTGGCCCGGCCACACCTCGTGCGCGGAGACGAACTCCAGCGCCGCCTTGCCCGGCACATAGGCGGCCTGGTCGGCCTTGCTCCAGTGCGGATCGGGTGGGGCAATGTAGTAGACCGACGGCAGGTTCTTCTCGTACGGGCCGGGGATCTCGATGTAGGCGAAGTTCCAGCGGTTGAACGGCGGGGCCTCTTCCACCTTGGCCTGCTCGGTACCGGGGATGGTGACGAGGTTCTTGTCGACCACGAACTGGCGCAGCGTGGCGAGCTGCTTGCGCGCGCCTTCCACCGCGCCGCCTTCGGGCTTGTCAGCGGCTTCCTTGGCCACGCAGTCGGCCAGCGGCTTGTTGGGGGCGAACTGGTCGCAGGCTTGCTTCAGCGCATCGAGGTTGCGCTGCAGGTCCGCCTCGCCGATCGCCTTGAGGCGATCCAGCGGTACGTCGACGCGTTCGGTGGCGTGCAGCATGGCGGCGAACTTGTCCGCGCCCAGCGCGTAGTTCTGCGTGGCCTGCGGCTTTTGCGCTTTCAGCCAGTCGGCCAGCTCCTGCGTGGCCGAGATGGCCGCAGCGTTGGCGGCCTTGAAGCGCGCCTGCAGGGCCGGGTCCTTCACGCCGGCGAAGATGCCCGGCACGTCGTTCTTGAAGAACGCCGCGAAGCCGCCGAACGAATTCACGCCCAGGTCGATGTACGACGCCGGCAGCGGCGTCTTGAGATTGGCCTTCACCTGCGCCAGCGCCTTGGGCAGCGCCTCCTCGTAGCTGACGAAGGCCGCCATGCGCTCGGCCAGCGGCGCGTAGGGGCGGGTCAGGTACATGCTCGGCGAGAGGTCGCCGGTGTAGTAGGCCGGGTTGGAATAGGGAAAGCCCGACTGCTCCAGCCAGAACAACTGGCCGTCGATCACGGCGAGTACGTAGTCGCGCTGGAAGCGACCGGTCGCGTCGAGCGTGTCGTCGGTGAACGCGGCAAACGCGTCGTGCTGGGCATGCAGCCAGTCGGCCGTGGCCTTGAGGCCTGCGGGGCTGTAGTCGGGCAGCTTGCCGTCGTACTCGTGCTTGCCGGCGTTGGCGGCGAACACCGGGTTGTGCTCGAACATGCCCTGGATGAAGGCATCCACGGCGGTGCCGAGCGCCACCGTCTTGTCGGTGCTGGCCCTGGCTGCCGTGGCGGCGGGCGCCGGGGCGGCAGCGTCACCCGATGGTGCGGCCTGTTCCTTCGAACAGCCGGCCAGCAGGGCGGCGGTGATGACGGCGGACAGCGTGAGAACGCGCAACGCTCGCATGGTCGACTCCCCTTGAAGACTGAGTGCCCGAGAGTAGGCGTTGCCGCGGCAGGCGGCAATCGACGGATGCGCGGCGCCCGCATCGTCTCTGCCGTCGCGATCAGCGCCGCTGCTTCCAGCGGATCCAGCGGCGCTCCGCCCAGATCAGCGCGCGCCGGACCGGGCGGCGGAGAAACGGCAGATCCTGCGCGAGCAGCAGCAGGCCCAGCGGCAGCATCCATATGCCCAGTACGGGAAGGAAGCTGAGCAGCCCGGCGAACACCAGCATCAGGCCGAGCGGGATGCGCAGCCACATCGCACCGGGCGCGCGCAGCCAGCGCACGATTCGGTACAGCCAGCGCGGAAGCACCCGCCCGAGGCGGTCCAGTTGATGGTTCAGCCGTTGCTCGTCGCGGTTCACCGGTCACTCCCTGTGGTTGCAGAACGAGGTTAGCGGCTACGGCTTTATCGGTGCCGAACGCACGCTGCATCGCGCCCGGCGCGGCGGTGCGGCAGTTGCGGTTGTGCGCGCGGCGGCGCTCAATGGCGGCAGCGATGCCACGCGCATCGGCGACCGTCCGGGAGGAGTCCGCCATGAAATCGATGACCACGCTTGTCGTTGCCGCAGCGCTCGCGCTGGCGGCCGGTGCCGCCGGCGTCGAGTCGATGTCGCTCAACCGTTTCCGCGACCGCGTGCTGCCGGTGCTGGTGAAGGTCGACACGCACGGCAAGGTGACGCGCCTGTCGTCGGCGATCGAGCTGACGCCGCGCTTCGACCGCCTGCTGCGGCAGACGGTGGGCCGGATGATCACCGGGCCGGCCATGGACCACGGCAAGCCCATGGCCAGCCAGTTCGTGATGAAGCTGGGCATGCAGGCCACGCCACGGCCGGACGGCGAATACGACGCGCGCTTCGTCTACCTGTCCAGCTCGCCGGTGCCTTCCGGCGAATGGATCTGGCAGAACGAGGACGGCCACCGCCTCGCCCTGGTGCGGGCCGACGGGCTGAACTACCGCGGCCCGCGCTATCGGCACCACGACTTCCCCGCCTGGCGCGACCCGTGGATCGGCAACCGGCCGATGCGCCAGCCGCCCCCGCCGACCCCGGCGCAGGCCGCGCCGAACAGCCGCCCCGGCCGCTGACCGATCCGGCTCAATCCCGACCCGGCGCGCCCAGCGGAAAGTAGTGGCGATACGGGCGCGCCTCGTCCACCGCGCGGGCGAACGACGGCCGCGCCAGCAGGCGCCGCCGGTAGGCGTGCACGTTGGCGAAGGTCGCATCGATCGGATGCGTCCAGTCCGCATAGAACAGGAACGGGGCGGCACCGCAGTCGGCCAGGCTGAAGCATTCGCCCACGGCCCACGTGCGCCCGGCCATGCGCCGGTCCAGCCACGCATAGGCGGTGTCGAGCATGGCGCGGGCCTCGGTCACGCCGAACGGATCGCGCTGGTCTTCTGGCCGCATGCGGTCGAACACCACCTTCTGCTGCGGTGTGGAAATGTAGTTGTCGAAGAAGCGGTCGAGCATGCGCACGTCCAACTCGGCGTCGGCATCGTCCGGCAGGAAGCGGGTGGCGCCGGGGTAGTGCAGGTCCAGGTGCTCGATGATGCAGGTGGCCTCCAGGATCGTTCGCTCGCCGTCGACCAGCACGGGGAAGCGCTTGATCGGCCACAGCGCGGTCAGCTCGGCCTGCGCCTGCGGGTCTTCCAGCATGCGCAGCTCGAATGGCGTGCCGTTCTCGTAGAGCGCCACCAGCACCTTCTGGCAATAGGACGAGAAAGGGTGGGCGTAGAGGCGGGGCAGGGCGGGCATGGGGTGTTTCTCCGGCAGGTTTCGCTGACGACGAGCGGTGGCATCGCGGATCGACAGCGTGCCGCCCGCCGACCCCGTCGTCGCGCTCCGCCGTGCCAGAATTCCCGAGGCGGGGCGCCCCGCGGGCGCCATCCGGCCGCCACGAATGGACGCCATACTGCTGCCACATCCAGGGAGAGGTTCTCATGTCACGTCTGTCGATTGCGCGGCGCCGGTCTGCCCGCTGGCCGCGGGATCTGCTTGTCCCGACGCTGTGCCTGCTGTTGCTCGCCGCCTGCGGCCGCGGCCACGAGGGCGACAAGCCAACCCTGCAGGGTGCGCCGGCAGGCTCATCCGCCTCCGTGCAGGCCGGCGACAAGGCCGGCTTCATGCTGATGTCCGGCAGCTCCTCGGTGCGCAACGACCGCACCCAGCTCGACCTGGTGTTCAACACCAGGCTGGCCTCGGCGCAGGCCTTCGACGACGTGCTCGCGGTGACCGGCCCCTCCGGCGAGCCGGTGAGCGGCAGCTGGGGCCTGAGCGACGACGGCACCACGCTGAGCTTTCCCTACGTGGCCGCCAATACGCGCTACGCGGTGGCGATCAAGCCCGGCCTGCTGGCGGCGGACGGGCGCACGCTCGGCCACGCGGTCAAGCGCGACATCTATTCCGGCAACCTGCCCGGCGCGGTGGGCTTCGCCTCGCACGGCAGCGTGCTGCCGGCGCGCGGCACGCGCGGCCTGCCGCTGGTGTCGGTGAACGTGCACGACGCCGACGTGGAGTTTTTCCGCGTGCACGAGGACGCGCTGTCGGACCTGTTCTGCGCCTACCCGCGCAACGGCCATCGCGACAGCTACGAGCTGGACCACGACCCCTACACCTACGACGCCTGCGGCCCGAACCGCCGCCGCAGCAAGCGCGCGCTCACCGACATGGCCGACTCGGTCTATGCCAACCACTACGCGCTGAAGGGTGCGCCGAACGAGCGCACGGTGACCTACCTGCCGGTGCAGCACATCCGCGAGCTGGCCGAGCCGGGCGTGTACATGGCGGTGGTCAAGGCCGCCGGCACGTTCAAGGGCGGCTACGACACGGCGACCTTCTTCGTCAGCGATCTGGGCCTGCACCTGCGGGTCTATCGCGACAACGTGCTGCTGCACGTGGCCTCGCTGCGCGACGGCACGCCGGTGGGCGGGGTTGACGTGGAGATCCGCGACGAGGCCGGCAACCCCACGCTCAAGGCCGCCACCGACGACGCCGGCAACGCGTTGATCGCCTACAAGGTGCGCGACTCGGACGTGCTGGTGGCGCGCCACGGCAAGGACATTTCGGTGCTGCCGTTCAACCGGCCGGCGCTGGACGTGTCCAACTTCGACATCACCGGACGCAAGCAGGCGCCGTTCGAGGTGTACGCGTGGTCCGGCCGCGACCTGTATCGCCCCGGCGAGACGCTGCGCGCCTCGGCGCTGCTGCGCGATGCCGACGGTCGGCCGATGAAGGCCCAGTCGCTGTTCGTGCGCGTGCGCCAGCCGGACGGTCGCACCTTGCAGGACACCCGGCTGGAGCCCAGGCAGCTCAACTACTTCGAACTCAGCGAGGCGATTCCGGCCGACGCGCCCACCGGCCTGTGGCAGCTGGAGTTCCACCTCGACCCGGCCAGCAAGGCGTCGGTGCAGGCGTTCCCCTTCCATGTGGAGGAGTTCCTGCCCGAGCGGCTGAAGGTGGCGCTGGACAGTCCGCAGCCGCGGCTGGCGCCGAGCGAGCCGCTGCAGCTGGAGGTGGCGTCGAGCTATCTCTACGGCGCGCCGGCCGACGGCAATCGCTTCACCGCCAAGCTGCTGGTGGCGCCTGAGGTGCATCCGGTGGATGCCATGAAGGACACCTTCTTCGGCGATCCCACGGTGGACCTGCCCAGGTCCGCCGCCGACGTGATCGACGCCAGGCTCGACGCGCAGGGCCAGCTTGCCCAGGACGTGCCGCTGCCCGACGACGTCAAGCCGGTGGCCCCGCTGGCCGTGACGCTGTCCGGCAGCGTGTACGAGAGCGGCGGCCGCGCGGTGACGCGCCTGCTCAAGCGCAGCTACTGGCCGGCCGACGCGCTGGTCGGCGTGCGGCCGGAGTTCGATCCCAGGCAGGGCGCGGAGAGCGAGAGCCCGGTCGGCTTCGAGATCGTGCGCGTGGACGCCGACGGCAAGCGCGTCGCCGGCAGCCACCTCAAGGTGCGCCTGCAGCGCGAGCTGCGCGACTTCTACTGGCTGTACGAGCGCGGCGGTGGCTGGAAATCCGACGCCAACCAGCGCCTGCAGCTGATCGACGAGAAGGACGTCGACGTCAGTGCCAGCGCCCACACCCGCGTGGAGTTCCCGGTGGAGTGGGGCAGCTACCGCGTCGAGGTGTACGACCCCGAGACCAAGCTCACCACCGTGTTCCCGTTCTTCGCCGGCTACAGCTGGGACGACGAGAACCTCGGCAAGGAAGCGCGCCCGGACAAGGTGAAACTGGCGCTGGACAAGGCGCGCTACCGCGCCGGCGACACCATGAAGGTCACCGTCACCCCGCCGCACGACGGCCCCGGCGTGCTGCTGGTCGAGTCCGACCACCTGCTCTACACCAGGAACATCGACGCCAGGGCCGGCGCCACCTTCGAGATTCCCGTCACCAGGGACTGGGAGCGCCACGACGTGTACGTGGTGGCGCTGGTGTTCCGCGGCGGCGAGGCGGTGGAGCACGCCACGCCGGCGCGCGCGATGGGCGTGGAATACGTGGCGATGGACCGCACTGACCGGCGCATTCCGCTCACCCTCAAGGCGCCCACGCTGATGCGTCCGGGCAACCCGCTGGACGTCACCGTGCAGGCCACCGGGCTGGCCGGCAAGCAGGCCTACGTGACGGTGTCGGCGGTGGACCAGGGCGTGATCAACATCACCGACTACGCGGTGCCCGATGCATGGTCGTGGATGTTCGCCAAGCGCGCGCTCGCCACCGAGGCCTACGACCTCTACAGCCGCCTGATCGAGGCGATGGACGGCGACACCGCGCGCCTGCGTTACGGCGGCGACATGAGCGGCGATGCGCTGCCCAAGGCCGCCCGGATCAACCCGAAGGTGCAGATCGTGGACCTGTTCGCCGGCCCGGTCGCCTTCGACGCGCAGGGCAACGCGCAAGTGCACCTGGACGTGCCCGACTTCAACGGCAGCCTGCGCGTGAGCGCGCTGGCCTACACCGACAGCCGCTTCGGCAACGCCGACGGCGCGGTTACCGTGCGCGCGCCGCTGGTGGTGGAGCCGAGCACGCCGCGGGTGATGGCCGGCGGCGACAAGGCGGTGATCAGCCTGGATCTGAAGAACCTCTCCGGCAAGGACGGCATGGCCAAGGTGCGCGTCACCGGCACCGGCCCCATCCGCATCGAGCACGGCGAGCAGACCCTCGCGCTGAAGGACGGCGCCGGCACCACGCTGACCCTGCCGGTGACCGCCGGCGCCGGTGCGGCCGTGGCGGGGGTGGACATCCATGCCCAGCTCAACGACTACCAGGTCGATCGCCACTTCGAGTTCGCCGTCCGCCCGGCCTGGCCGGAGGTGCTGCGCAACCAGCCGCTGGCGCTGGAAGCGGGCAAGGCACTGAGCATCGGCAGCGAGCTGCTGGCCGGGCTCATCCCCGACACCGTGCGCGCGCGCCTGAGCCTGAGCACGCTGCCGCCGTTGCCCTACGGTGCGGCGCTGCGCGACATGCTGCGCTATCCCTACGGCTGCATCGAGCAGACCACCAGCAAGGGCTACGCCGCGCTGATCATGGACACCGCCACGGCCAAGGCGCTGGGCGTGACACCGATGGACGACGCGGTGCGCAAGGCGGCCGTGGACAGCGCGATGGACCGCATCGCCTCGTTCCAGGCCAGCAACGGCCACTTCAGCTTCTGGGGCGGCACCAGCCCGATCGTCACCTTCACCACGCCGTATGTGGTCGACTTCCTGCTCGACGCCCGCGACGCCGGTTTCGCCGTGCCGCAGGACGTGCTGCAGAAAGCGCTGCAGCGCCTGAGCGACGACCTGCTGGCCGGTGGCCATCCGTACTACGGCTACGAGCAGCACGACCACATGCGCCTCGCTGACGAGGCGTATTCCGGCTTCGTGCTGGCCCGCGTCAACCGCGCGCCGCTGGGCACGCTGCGCGCGATCTTCGACAACGAGCGCAGCAAGCTGGTGGCGCCGCTGCCGCTGGTGCACCTGGGCGTGGCGTTCAAGCTGATGGGCGACAACGAGCGCGCGCAGAAGGCGATCGCCGAGGCGTTCGCCTGGACCAAGGAGCGCCCGTGGTACGTGGGCGACTACGGCTCGGACCTGCGCGACCTCGCGCTGATGGTGGCGCTCACCCACACCTACGGCCTCAACAAGCCCGAGTACGACGCCAAGCTGATCGACTGGGCGCGCAACGTGGACAGCCACGTGCGCGAGCGCCAGAAGCAGGATGCGCTGTACCGCTGGTCGTGGTCGTACCTCAGTACGCAGGAGCAGTCGGCGATCGCCCGTGTCGCCAAGGCCTTCGGTGCCGGCGAGGCGGCACCGCTCGCCGCCACGCTGAGCGTGGGCGGCAAGGCGGAGGCCGCGCCCGATCGCCGCGTGTGGAGCCGTGATCTCACCGCCGCCGAGTTGAAGTCCGGCGTCAGCCTGCAGTCCACCGGCAGCGCCACCATCTTCGCCACGCTCGACGTCGCCGGCGTCACCCAGCAGGCGCCGCCCGCCGACGACAGCCAGATCGACGTGCGCCGCAGCTGGTTCACCACCGACGGCAAGCCCTGGGAAGGCGACACGCTCAAGGAGGGCGACACGCTGATCGCCGAGCTCACCATCGAGGCGCGCATGGACATCCCCGACGCGCTGGTCACCGACCTGCTGCCGGGCGGGCTGGAAGTGGAGAACCTCAACCTCTCCGGCGCGCAGCAGTGGGCCGGCGTGGTCATCGACGGCATCGCGCTGGACCAGCACGACTCGGCCGCCAACGTGGTGCATGAGGAATACCGCGACGACCGCTACGCCGCTGCGCTGAAGCTCGATCGCGGCGACGCGGCCCATGTGTTCTACCTCGTGCGCGCCGTGACACCGGGCACCTACACCGTGCCGCCGCCGCTGGTGGAAGACATGTACCGCCCGGCCCTGCGCGGCATCGGCAAGGCCGAGCCGGTGAAAGTCACCGTAGTCGAGCCCTGACCCCATGATGCCCTGTAGGAGCGCACCCCTCGATCGAGTCGAGGGCAGGCTCTGTGCGCGACCGCCTCTGGCGGCTACCCGCAAAGAGCTGTCGCGCACAGGGTGCGCTCCTACGGTCGGGCGTACGCGACGGATATGACCGACGACCCTGCCGTATCGCCATCGAGGCATCGTCGCCTCCGACGCTGGCTGCGCCGTGCCGTCATCCCCCTCGGTGTGCTGCTGCTGGCGCTGCTGCTCGACCGCCTGTTCCCGCTGCATCTGCCGCCCCCGGACGGCGGCAGCACCGTGGTGCTGGCACGCGACGGCACGCCGCTGCGCGCGTTCGCCGACAGCGACGGGGTGTGGCGCTATCCGGCCACGGTCGACACCGTGTCGCCGCTGTATCTCACCGCGCTGCTGGGCTACGAGGACCGCTGGTTCTACCGTCACCCCGGCGTGAATCCGTACGCGCTGGCGCGCGGCATGGCCGGCGGCGTGCTGCACGGGCGCATCGTCTCGGGCGGCTCCACGCTCACCATGCAGGTGGCGCGCATCATCGATCCGATCCCGCACACGGTCGGCGGCAAGGCGATCCAGATCCTGCACGCGCTGCAGCTGGAAGCGCACCTGAGCAAGCGGCAGATTCTCGACCTGTACCTCAACCACGCGCCGTTCGGCGGGCCGATCGAAGGCGTCGAGGCGGCGTCCTGGGCCTACCTGGGCAAGCCGGCGAAGAACCTCTCGCGGGCCGAGGCGGCGCTGCTGGCGGTGTTGCCGCAGGCGCCGAGCCGGCTGCGGCCGGACCGCCATCCCGAAGCGGCGCGCGCCGCGCGCGACAAGGTGCTCACGCGCCTGCGCGACGAGGGCATCTGGACGGCCAGACAAGTGCGCGATGCGCGGATCGAGCCGGTGGTCGCCCGTTCGCTGCGCGCGCCGCTGTCGGCCGCGCTGCTGGCCGAGCGGCTGCATCGCGAGCAGCCCGGTATGCGGCGGATCAGCACCACCATCGACGCCAACCTGCAGCGCGCCGCCGAGGAGCGCGTGAGCAGCTACCTCGCGCGGTTGCCGCGGCACACCAGCGCCGCGCTGCTGGTGGTGGACAACGCCAGCCACGCGGCGCGCATTTATCTGGGCACCAGCGACTTTGCCGATCCGGACCGGCACGGCTACATCGACATGGTGCAGGCGCCGCGCTCGCCCGGGTCCACGCTCAAGCCCTTCCTTTACGGGCTGGCGCTGGACGACGGCCTGATCACCTCCGAGAGCCTGCTGGTGGACGCGCCGCAGGATTTCGGCGGCTATCGGCCGGGCAACTTCGACGAGGCGTTCTCCGGCCCGGTCGGCGTGGCCGAGGCGCTGCAGCGCTCGCTCAACGTGCCGGCGGTCGACGTGCTCGACCGGGTGGGGCCGAATCGCTTCGTGGCGCGGCTCGCCGCGGGCGGCCTGGATCTGGGCCTGCCGGCCGGCGCGCAGCCGAATCTGTCGATCATCCTGGGCGGTGCCTCGACACGGCTGGAGGATCTGGTGGGGGCCTATGCGGCGCTGGCCAACCGCGGCATCGCGGTGGCGCCGCGCTACACGCCGCAGCAGCCGGCACGACCGCGGCGCCTGCTGTCGCCGGGTGCGGCCTGGATCATCCGCGACGTGCTGGCGCACAACCCGGCCGACGTCGAGGGCGCGCCGCTGGAAGGCGCGGTCAACCGCCACGCCGCGGTGGCCTGGAAGACCGGCACCAGCTACGGCTACCGCGACGCGTGGGCGGTGGGCGTTGCCGACCGGTTCACCATCGGCGTATGGATCGGCCGCCCGGATGGCACGCCGTCGCCCGGCCAGTACGGCGCGATCACCGCGCTGCCGCTGCTGTTCCAGATCGCCGACATGCTGCCCGCACGCGGCCCGGCCACCCGTTTCGCGCAGCCGCCCAGCGTGCGCTCGGTGGAGATCTGCTGGCCGCTGGGCGGCGCGCGGGCGGCGACCGATCCGGCGCTGTGTCGGCAGCACCGCAGCGCCTGGGTGCTGGACGACGCGCTGCCGCCCACCTTCGCCGAGCGCGACCTCGGTGCGTGGTCGGCCGGGCTGGTGACGCTGCGGGTCGATGCGCAAGGTCGGCGACTGAGCGCCACCTGCCACGGCGCGGGCGAGCACGCGGTGCAGCTGGCGCGCTGGCCGGCGCTGGCCACACCGTGGCTGGGCCAGGACGACCGCGCCGCCTCCGCGCTGCCGCCGCAGGCACCGGGTTGCCCGGCCGACTCGCTGGACAACGCCAGCGCCATCCGCATCGCGGGCCTCGCCGACGGCGTGCGCCTGCGCCGCGCGCCCCACAGCAGCCAGCCGCTGCGCGTCACGCTCAAGGCGTTGGGGGCGACGGGCACCGTGCAGTGGTTGCTCGACGGCCGACTGCAGGGCACCACCGAGGATGCGCATTCCATCGCGCTGGCGCTTGAGCAGCCGGGCGCGCACACCATCACGGCGCTCACCGCGCGTGGTGCGTGGAGTTCGCTGCGGGTCAGCGTGGCGGCGCGCTGAATCCGGCGAGATGTCGGCTTCTCCATTCCATGGGGAGAAAAGGTTCAAGGCAGCGCCGCAGGCCCGGCATTTCTTCTTGCTCTCCCCGTGGGGGGTTTCAAGCCCGCGCGCGATCGATAAGCTCATGCATCCCTCCTTCGGAGAACGCCATGACCGCCACGCCCTGCCTGATCGGCCGCAGCAGCTCCCACTTCACCCGCGTGCCGCGCATGCTGGCGCTGGAGCTGGGCATCGACTGCGCGTTCCAGCCCGTCTACGACCTGGGCTCGCGCCACGCCGCCGACTACGGCGGCAACCCGGCCATGAAGCTGCCCGTGTTGCGGCTGGCGGACGGGCAGGTGGCGTTTGGTGCGGAGAACATCGCCCGCACCCTGGCGGAGCTCGCGCCGGGTCGGCTGCCCGTGGTGTGGACCGAGCAGTTGCCGGGGGTCGAGGCGCGCAACGCACAGGAGCTGGTGTGGCACGCGATGGCCGCGCAGGTGCAGCTGGTGTTCGGCACGCAGGCGGCCAAGCTGCCGGCCGACAACCTGTATTTCGCCAAGGCCGCCGATGGCATGGCCAACGTGCTGGCGTGGCTGGATGCGCGCATCGACGCGGTGCTCGCCACGCTGCCGGCGTCGCGCAGCCTGAGCCTGCTCGAACTCACCCTGTTCTGCCTGATCGAGCATCTGCGCTTCCGTCCCACCGTGACACTGGACGTGTACCCGACCCTGGCGCGCTTCACCGACACCTTCGGCCAGCGCGCCTCGGCGCAGCAGACGACGTACCGCTTCGATACGCCGCCGGCTGCGTAAGGGCTAGAACGTCAGCACGATCTTGCCGAAGTGCTGGCCCGAGGCCTCGTGGCGGAACGCGTCGGCGATCTCCTCCAGCGCGAACGCGCGGTCGATCACCGGGCGCAGCGCGCCCGCGTCGATGGCGGCGATCATCTCCTGCTGGTGCGTGCGGCTGCCCACGATGATGCCCTGCAGTCGCGCCTGCCTGGCCATCAGCGCCGCGGTGGGAATCTCGCCGCCACGGCCGGTGAGCACGCCGATAAGCGAGATGTGCCCGCCGATGCGCACCGCCTCGATCGACTGCGGCAGCGTGCCGGGGCCGCCGACCTCGATCACGTGGTCCACGCCGCGCCCGGCGGTGAGCTCGCGCACGCGCCGGCCCCACGCGGGTTCACTTGTGTAGTTGATGACGTGCTCGGCACCCAGCGCAGCCAGCCGTTCGAGCTTGGCGTCGGAGGAGGAGGTGGCGATTACCCGCGCGCCCATCAGCCGGGCGAACTGCAGCGCGAAGATCGACACGCCGCCGGTGCCCAGCGTGAGTACGGTGTCGCCGGCCTTGAGGCCGCCTTCCACCACCAGCGCGCGCCATGCGGTGACGGCGGCGGTGGTGAGCGTGCTCGCCTCGGCGTGACTCCAGTGGCGCGGTGCATGTGTGAACCAGGCCGCCGGCCGCACCACGGCCTCGCGCGCATAGCCGTCGACGCCGTCGCCGGGCGTACCGGCAAAGTTGTCGATGCGCGCGGGGCCGTCCAGCCAGTGCGGGAAGAAGGTCGATACCACCGCATCGCCCGTGCGGAACTCCTCCGCGCCCGCACCCACCGCCTCCACCACGCCCGCGCCGTCGGCCATCGGGATACGGCCGTCGGCGGTGGGGATCATGCCGGCCACCACCGCGTAGTCGTGGAAATTGAGCGAGCTGGCGTGCACTCGCACGCGGATCTCGCCGGGGCCGGGCGCTCCCGGGTCGGCGGCGTCTACCAGGGCCAGCTGCGCCAGCCCGCCGGGGCGCTTCAGCACGATCTGTTTCATGGGGATGCCTCGTTGCGGGTTGAACCATCAGACATGCGGTCGCGTCCGGCGCGTGCCAAGGGACCGGCCGTATGCAGCGCATCGCCCGGCGCTGAAAGCAGCCTGCAAGATGCGCCTGCAAGCATGCTGAGGCCGCCATCGAGGGCGGATGTCAGGAGTCGATTCGGTGGCCGTTCCATCTCCACAGGACGATCCAGGCTCCGGCGTGCGCGCCGTGTTCGCGCGGCTGCTCGGGCTGTACGCACTGCTGCTGTATCCGCTCCTGCACGCCGATCGTCCCTACAACGACGATCTCAAGCGTGCGCTGCTGGGCCGGGCCAGTTGGGATTCCAACGGCCGTCCGCTGACCACGCTACTGATGCGCGCCCTGCAGTGCTACGACCACACCATGGTCGACATCGCGCCGCTGCCGCAGATCGGCGCGATCGTGCTGCTCGCCTGGACCGGCGCGCGGCTGGCGCGGCGCTTCACCGACGCCTCGCCGTGGCTGGCTGCGCTGCTGGTGTTTCCGCTGGGCGCCCAGCCGTTTTTCCTGGAAAACCTGTCCTACCAGTTCGATGCGCTGAGCATGGCGCTGGCGATCTGGCTGGCTGTGTGGCCACTGCTGATGCCCACGACGCGGCGCGGCAGCGGCTGGGGCATCGCGAGCCTGTTCGGCGCGCTGTGCCTCTACCAGCCGGCGATCAACGTGTTCCTGGTGCTGGCGCTGGCCGAGCTGGTGCTCACGCAGGCTGCCGCCGCCGCGGCGGTCTCGGGGCTGCGCACGCTGCTCCGTCGCGCCGTGCAGGTTACGGTGGCGATGGCGGTCTACGAGCTGCTGGTGGGCATGCACATCAGCGGTTGGGTGAAGCAGCAAGCGGCGCCCATCCACGGCTGGCGCGAGATTCCGCGCATCGCCGACAACTTTGTCGCGTTCCATGGCTTTATCGGCCGCTCGTTCAACGGCCACTGGTGGGCGGTCTTCGGAATCCTGGCGATGCTGCTCGCGCTGGCCTGCGTGATGGTGGGTGTGCGCCATGCCCGGCCGCGAGACCCGCATCGACCGCACGGGCAGCGCGCGCTGCTGGTGGCGCTGGCGTTCGCCATGCCGTTGGTCGCGATGATCGCTGCGCTGGGGCCGATGCTGCTGCTGCGCGCCCCGGAGATCCAGCCGCGCGTGCTGATCGGCATCGGCGCGCTGCTGGCCTCGGGCCTGCTGGTGCTGCGCGTGGCACTGCGTCCGTGGGCGTGGGCGTGGGGCGATCGCGCCTGCGCCGCGGTGGCCGGCGCGTTCGCGCTCGGCATGGGGGTGATCGCCAGTGCCTACGGCAGCGCAATGGCCGACCAGCAGCGCTTCGAGCGGCACGTCGCCGCGCATCTGGCGGACGATCTGGCCGCGTGGCCGGCGGCGACATCGATTCGTCGTCTGGTGGTGACCGGATCGACCGGTTTCGCGCCGCTGGCCGAGCACGTGGCCGGCGAATTTCCGCTGATGCACACGCTGGTGCCGACCTACCTCGATGCCACCCACCGCTTCGCCACCAGCGGCTGGCTGATGTTCTACCTGCCGCAGTGGGTGGATGCGCGTCACCCGCAGCTCAACCGGCCGCTGGCTGGCGACGCCGCCCTGGCAGCGCGCTGCGCCACCGCGCCCGATCGCGTGGCGGTCGGCTACCGCCTGTGCGTGCAGGACGGCACCGCGCTGGTGCAGTTCCAGCCGCCTGCGTTGCCGACGGCGGACGAGCGGCGCTGAGCGCGCACCCGATCAGCCCCGACGCTCAGTCAGCCCAATGCGCGTTCGCCCCCCGGCGTTGGGCCGCAGGGCCGGAGCCGAAGGCTGCATGGAGGCGGGCGCTGCGGCTCCGCTTGCTGGCGCATGTCCGGCCATCGCGATCACGGCGCAGAGCACACAATGTCGCCGGCTTGAATGACGCATGAGTGCTCAGCGCCCGGGGCCGTCGATGCGCGCGCCGTCCAGGTCGTGGTGCGAGGCGTTCTGCGGCTCGGGCCCCTGCAGGCGGATGCGCAGGGCCAGGTCGGTCTGCGAGTCGGCGTGCTCGATCGCCTCGGCGTAGCCGATGCGGCCGGTGGCGTAGAGCCGGTAGAGCGATTCGTCGAAGGTGAGCATGCCGTGCTCCAGGCTCTGCTTCATCGCTTCCTTGATGGTGTAGATCTCGCCCTTCTCGATCAGGTCGGCCACGTACGGCGTGGACAAGAGGATCTCCACCGCCGGCACGCGCCTGCCCTCCACGCTGCGCAGAAGGCGCTGCGACACCACGCCCTTGAGGTTGAGCGAGAGGTCGATCAACAGCTGGTGACGGGACGAATCGGGGAAGAAATTGATGATGCGGTCCAGCGTCTGGTTGGCGTTGTTCGCATGCAGGGTGGACAGGCACAGGTGGCCGGTTTCGGCATAGGCGATGGCCGCCTGCATGGTCTCGCGATCACGGATCTCGCCGATCATGATCACGTCCGGCGCCTGGCGCATGGCGTTCTTCAGCGCGCTGGCATAGCTCAGCGTGTCCAGCCCCACCTCACGCTGGTCCACCATCGACTGCTTGTGCGTGTGCAGGAACTCGATCGGCTCCTCCACCGTGAGCATGTGGCCGGTCTTGTGCTGGTTGCGGTAGTCGATCATCGAGGCCAGCGTGGTCGACTTGCCCGAGCCGGTGGAGCCCACCACCAGGATCAGCCCGCGCGGCTGCATGATCAGCTCGCGCAGGATCGGTGGCAGGTTGAGCGATTCGATCGAGGGAATCTCGCTGGTGATGTAGCGCACCGCCAGCGCCACGTGCCCGCGCTGGCGGTAGACGTTGACGCGGAAGCGGCCGGCGTCGGCCACGCCGATGGCGAGGTTCATCTCCATCGTGGCCTCGAACTCGCGCTGCTGTTTGTCGCTCATCACCGAATAGGCGAGGTCGCGCACCGTCTCGGCCGACAGCGGCGCCTCGCCCAGGTGGCGGGTTTCGCCGTCGATCTTGATGTTCGGCGGCGCGCCCACCGAAAAGAACAGGTCCGAAGCCTTCTTCTCGGCCATCCCGTGCAGGAACTGCGTCAGCTCGGTCGACATGCTCGGTTCTCCCGCGGCAGATGGTGCATGCTACTGCGCGGGCCGCATCCGGCGATCAGGCGGGGATATCGACGTGGAAGAGCACAAGGCCGGCAGCCTGGCCTGCGTAGGCGTGGGCATGATGCTGGGCGCGCACCTGACACCGCGGGCGCGCAGCTGTATCGAGCAGGCGGACGTGGTGTTCGTGCTGGTCGCCGACGCGCTGATGGAGGAATGGGTGCGCCGGATGAATCCCGACGTGCGCAGCCTGCAGCCGTTCTATCGCGAAGGCATGTCGCGCATGCACAGCTACCGCGGCATGGTCGAGGCGATGCTGGCCGAAGTGCGTGCCGGCAAGCGGGTGTGCGGGGCGTTCTATGGGCATCCGGGCGTGTTTGCGTGGGTGCCGCATCGCGCCATTGCGCAGGCCAGGGCTCAGGGCCACTCCGGATGGATGGAGCCGGGCATATCGGCTGAGGATTGCCTTTACGCGGACCTCGGGGTAGACCCCGGAACCGTTGGCTGCCAGCACTACGAAGCAACCCGCTTCATGCTCTATCGACGGCGCATCGATCCGGCTGCATGGCTGGTGTTGTGGCAGGTCGGGGTGGCCGGCGATCGCTCTTTGGCTCGCCCGATCACGGGTGAGGCGCATCGAAGGGTGCTGGTCGACCTTTTGGAGGCGGACTACCCACCCGAGCATGAGGTCATCCTGTACCGGGCGGCCACGCTCCCGACGCAGCAACCCTTGATTCGTCGAATGCCGTTGTCGCGGTTGCCGCACGCAGCGGTCGATCCGCTTGACACCCTGGTCATGCCCCCCGTCGAGACGCTCCTGCCCGGTCCCCAGGTGGCGCGCCGCCTTGCCGGGTTGGCGGCATCGCCCATCCCATCAGGGGGTACGACATGAGGGGGCGTTAAACGAGTAACGGAGTCGGCGCTATGCTTGGCCGGGCGCCCAGGATGGATTCGCATTTCGCTTGTTCAGTTTGCCGGGCGTCGAAGGGGGGGGGGAGATGGACGATATCGTCGAAACGCTGGAACGGCTCGGCGCGCAAGCGCCGTGGGGCGCGGTCGAGGAGGCCGGTGCAGATGATGCCGGCGTGCTGTCGCGCAAGGGGATGCCGGCTGGGCCGATGGCATATGCCACGGGCGGTCAGCCGCTCAATGGCATGGTCTTCCCGGCAGAAGAAGAAGAGGAGCAGGAAGAACAGGGCGGCGAAGACGAGCAGTCGCCGCCAGCGGCACCGTCGGAGTAATCGCGCTGGTGGTGTCCAAGGGAAGCGCCTGCATGAAGCGGAAAGCAGCCACCGCCTCGCGGTGGCTGCTCGGTGTCCTTTTGTCTTGCGCTGGCGCAGCCCATGCCGAGGCTGAAGCAACGCGTGACCCGGCGGCCGAGGCGTTGTTCGCCCGGGCCGAGGCGATCAAGGTCTCGGACAATACCGGCTTCAGGCAGTTGCTTGTCGACTTGTCCGCGCGCCGCGCTGGCATGAATGACGCGCAGCGCTGGCACCTGGCCTACCTGCAAGGTTGGCAGGACGTATATCGGGGCGAATACGAGGCGAGCGCGGCCGTACTGAGGAAGGTGCTCGACGGTGCGCCGGACCCCACCCTGCGTTTCCGCGCCCGCGCCACCCTGATCAACCCTCTGGCCGCAACTCACCAGTACGAGCCGGCATACCGAGAACTGGACCGTCTGCTCAAGGATCTGCCGTCGATCGACGATCCTGCCGTGCGATTCCAGGGCATCGGCGAGGCCACGCAGCTGCTCGTGGCCGCGGGCCAGGCGGACCTCGCCACCCATTACGCGCGCCTTGGAGTCGCCTTGGAGCCGCAAGGCATCAGCGCCTGTCAGGCCAGCTATCTGCTGATCATGGCGATGTCCTCGGCACACACGCTGCCCCCTGATGATCCCGGCTATGAGCAAGGGATCGATGCCTGCGTGGCCTCGGACAATCTGTTCTGGGCGGACGCGATTCGCCTCATCCATGCCCAGACGCTCATCCGGCTGGAGCAGATCCGGCCGGCCCTGACGATCCTGCAGCGATTCCAGGCCGAGGTGGCGTCATCAGGCTACGGAGCCCTCACCCACGACTGGGCGGCGACCTGGGCCGATGCCCTGTACCGCAGCGGCGACCTCGATGGCGCGTATCGGCGTGCGCGACAGTCCGTACCCGAGCAGTTGCCTGCCGTACCGACGCCTCTGCTGGCGCGGGCCTACCAAGTACTTTACGAGGTGGCCAAGCGGCGAGGCGACATGGCCGAGGCGCTGGACTGGCACGAGCGCTACGTGGATGCCGACAAGCATTATCTCGACACGGTCAGTGCCTCGTCGCTGGCCTACCAGCGGGTGAAGCAGGAAGTTGACGGCAAGTTGAGGCAACTGCAGAAGGCGGAGGACAGCAACCGCATCCTGCAGCTGCAGCAGGCGCTGGACCGCAAGGCGGTGCAGGCCAGCCGGCTCTCGATCATCCTGCTGCTCACCGTGCTGGCTTCGGTGGTGTTCTGGCTGGTCCGGCTCAAGCGCTCGCAGAAGCGCTTCATGCGACTGGCGCGCCACGACGGCCTCACCGGCATCTTCAACCGCCAACACTTCGTGGAGCAGGCCGAACGGATGCTGGCGGCGGCACAGCGCGAAGGCAGTCACCTCTGCCTGCTGCTGCTGGACCTGGACCATTTCAAGCTGATCAACGACGCCCATGGGCACGCTTTCGGCGACCTGGTGCTCAAGCGTGCGGTGGCGGTGTGCCACGACCACCTGCGCAACAGCGACATCTTCGGTCGACTCGGCGGCGAGGAGTTCGGCATCCTGCTGCCGGGAGTGTCGTTGACCACCGTCCGGCAGCGCGCCGAAGCCATCCGCAGCACCATCGCGGCCACCTCGGACGACGAAGACACCCGCGGGGTGGTGATTTCCGCCAGTCTCGGCGTGGCCTCCACCGAACATGCCGGCTATGACCTGCGGCAACTGCTGGCCGACGCGGACAACGCGCTGTATCGCGCCAAGCGCAGCGGCCGCAACCGCGTCGAGCTGGACATGCTGGCGTTCGGCCAGCAGGTCGCGACCTGACGCATTCCGTGCCGTTGCCGGACCGATTGGATCGATCACGCGGTCGCGCAACCTTTCCCATCGACCTGTCGCTCGCATCGCTTCCGGCGCGGCTGGCGTCGGTGGGCCGCCACTCTGGCAGAATCGGACGTCCATCCGTCCCAAGGGAACATCCATGACTCGTGCCGCATCCGCGCCGTCCGCCTCGACGCGCCGCGTGCTGCTCGCCAGCCTGATCGGCACCACCATCGAGTTTTTCGACTTCTACATCTACGCCACCGCGGCGGTGCTGGTGTTCCCGGCGCTGTTCTTCCCGTCGTCCGATGCCACCTCGGCGACGCTGCAGTCGCTGGCCACGTTCGCGCTGGCGTTCTTCGCGCGGCCGGTGGGCTCGGCGGTGTTCGGCCACTTCGGCGACCGCATCGGGCGCAAGGCCACGCTGGTGGCCGCCTTGCTGACGATGGGCATCTCCACGGTCACCATCGGACTGCTGCCCACCTACGCGAGCATCGGCGTGGCGGCCCCGGCGCTGCTGGCGCTGTGCCGCTTCGGGCAGGGCCTGGGGCTGGGCGGCGAGTGGGGCGGGGCGGTGCTGCTGGCGATCGAGAACGCGCCGCCGGGCAGGCGCGCCTGGTACGGCATGTTTCCGCAGCTCGGTGCGCCGATCGGGTTCTTCCTCTCCGCCGGGCTGTTCCTGTGGCTGACCCAGGGTATCGGCGAGGCGGCGTTCCTCGCCTGGGGCTGGCGCGTACCGTTCCTCGCCAGTGCGGTGCTGGTGGCGGTGGGCCTGTGGATACGCCTGAGGCTGCACGAGACGCCGGCCTTCGCCCGCGCCATGGCGCGGCACGAGCGCGTGCGGCTGCCGATGCTGGCGGTGGTGACGCGCCACACGCGCGCGTTGATCGCCGGCACCTTCGTGGCGCTGGCCACCTTCGTGCTGTTCTACCTGATGACCGTATTCAGCCTCAGCTGGGCCACCAGCCGCCTGGGCTACTCGCGCGAGGAATTCCTGCTGCTGCAGATGGTGGGCGTGCTGTTTTTCGCGTTGACGATTCCCCTGTCGGCGTGGCTGGCCGATCGCCGCGGGGCGCGCTACATGATGGTGCTGTCCACCGCGCTGATCCTTGCGTTCGGCCTGCTGTTCGCGCCGCTGTTCGCCGCCGGCAGTGCGCTGCGGGTGCTGCTGTTCCTGGCGCTGGGGCTGGGTGTGATGGGGCTGACCTACGGGCCGCTGGGCACGGTGCTGGCGCGGCTGTTTCCGGTGCCGGTGCGCTATACCGGCGCCTCGCTGGCGTTCAACCTGGCCGGCATCTTCGGCGCCTCGCTGGCGCCGTATCTGGCGACGTGGCTGGCGGCGCGTCACGGGTTGGCGTCGGTGGGCTACTATCTGGCCGGCTCGGCGCTGCTGACCCTGCTGGCATTGTGGGCGATGCCGGCGGTGGCGGCCGAGGCCGAGGAGCGTGGGCCGTAGAAACGTTCGCGACGAAGAGCTTTGCAGCCCGAATGGCTTCTATGGTCCACGCTCCTCGGAGTAAGCGGCGCTCACTCAAGTCTGCACGAACCGGGTCGCTATCCCTGCGTGAACAGATCATCCGTCCGCGTCGATGCCTCGCCCCGCGATGACGCGCACGGCGGCTCCGCGCGCCATTTCTGCCCGCGCGCGCATGGCCCATGCTGAACCTTTCCGTCTTGCCCGATCTGCTTGCCATCGGCGGGCTGGTGACGGTGTTTGCCGCGCTGCTGCGACGCACGCAGCAGACGCGGTTGCGCTACTGGCTGGTGGGCTGGGTGATGATCCTGGTGCACATCATTGCCCAACTGGTCTACCTCAACGTGCCGATGCTGGCGCAACCGGGCGAGGCGGTATCGCTCTCGATGCTGCTGCTCACCAGCGTGGCGTTCATCTGGGCCGGGCACGATCGCCACGCGGGACGGAGCAGCAGTTTCGTCGGCACCCTGCTGGCCTCCACCCCGGACGTGCTGTTCGTGGTGCTGCTGGCGGGGGGAGTCGAAGACCACCGGGTCTTCCTGGGCCTGACCGTGCTGGCCGCCGCTGCCGCCCTGGAGTTGTTTCGCGCCGATCGCCGCAGCTCCGTGCGGCGGGATCGCTGGCCGCTGACCGCCGGCATCGTGCTGGCCTACGTCGTCCAGGCGCTGCTGGTGCAGTTCGCCACGATCGAGTGGGCGCTGATCTGGATGCTGTACTGGCACTACCTGCTGGTGGCGTACTTCTTCTGGCACGGCGCCACCTCGCGCACGCGCGGCGTGTGGTTCACCACCGTCAGCTTCGTCGCATGGGCATTGGTGTTTCCGGTTGCTGCGGTGCTGGATCGCTGGGCGCCGGGTCTGCAGATCCAGAGTGGAGCCTGGAACCTGCCCAAATTCCTCGTGGCCACCGGCATGATCTTCACCGTGCTGGAAGAGCAACTGGGCGAGGCCAAGCACGACGCCATGCACGATGAGCTCACTGGCCTGCCCAATCGCCGGCTGTTTGCGCGGCGTCTCGATGCCGCCCTGAGCCGCGCGCGCCAGCGCAGCGAGAGACTGGTGGTGCTGGTGATCGACATGGACGACTTCAAGCAGATCAACGACACCCGCGGCCACGCCACCGGCGATGCGCTGCTGGCCGCGGCCGCCGAGTGCTTGCGTGCACGCCTGCGTGGTACCGACACGCTGGCCCGCATCGGTGGAGACGAGTTCGCCGCCATCCTTCCCGACGTGGATAGCCGCGAAGCGGTGGCTGCGCTGGTGAGGAAACTGCAGGCGGCACTGCACCACGGCCTGGACGTGCAGGGCGAACGCATCGCCGTGCATGCCAGCATCGGTGCGGCCTTCTACCCCGACGACGGCTCGGACGAAGCCAGCCTTTACGTTGCTGCCGACCGCGCCATGTATGCCCACAAGCTGGGCGCACGCGAGCCGCAAGCGGACTGAGATCGCTTGTGTTGCGCGTCGCGCGGCACCACCCTGCATCCGCAGGGCAGACAGCTTCCGGCTCCTGCGGACCGGAAGCAGCGATTCGGAGGACAGGCCATGGCTACCGGTTGGGCCGGCGACGGCGCCGTGCAGGAGCAGATCGACGCGACGGTGAACGACGCCGTGCAGCGCGCGCGCCAGCAGTTGCGCCAGGGCCCCGGCCGGGAGCGCTGCGAAGCGTGCGATGCGCCGATTCCCGCGGCGCGGCGCCAGGCCGTGCCCGGCGTACGTCTGTGCGTGAGCTGCCAAGAGGCGCACGACCACGAACGGCGCGCGGTCGGCCCGTACAACCGCCGTGGCAGCAAGGACAGCCAGCTGCGCTGAGCGGCCGAGAAAAAATCGCCCGCCTGCCACGAATGTTTGGCGGCGCCCTCGCTGCAGCGGTCGAATTTTTCTCGACCTCTGAGACAGCGCTCGCGCCCCGGCGGCCCACGGAGCCACGTCCACGTCGGCCGGATATTGCAGCGCGCATTTACGGAACGGTGCGTAAACGTTTACATTCCTGCCGTCCCTGATCCGGGCGACGGCTCGCCGGCGCCCGCCACCCCCGGAGAATCGATGAACTTCCAGCCCCGATCCGGCTTGTATTCCCGTTCCATGCTCCTGTGCACCGCCATCGCGCTGGCCGTGGCCGGAGTCGCCGTCGCCGCACCCGCCGATGCCCGCGCGGCGGTCGCCCCGTCCAACGCCCAACTGGCCTCGCCACGGATCGAGCGCAGGGTCGACGCGCTGCTGGCGAAGATGACGCTGGCCGAGAAGATCGGCCAGCTGGTGCAGTACAACGACCAGGGTTCCTCGGCGCCGACGGCGGCCGATGCGGGCGCGGCGATCGCCGACAATCCCGAGACCCGCGACCACGTCGATGCCTACGAGTTGGCGAAAAAAGGCGAGCTGGGCTCCATGCTCAACGTGATCGGCGCCGGGAAGACCCGCCGCTTCCAGCAAGCGGCGATGCACAGCCGCCTGGGCATCCCGATCCTGTTCGGCGCCGACGTGATCCACGGCTACCGCACGATCTATCCGGTGCCGCTGGGCCTGGCCGCCTCGTGGGATCCACGGCTGGTGCAGGACGTCTCGCACATGGCCGCGGTGGAGGCCACCACGGGTGGTGTGAAGTGGTTCTACTCGCCGATGGTGGACATCTCGCGCGACGCGCGCTGGGGGCGCTCCACCGAAGGCGCCGGCGAGGACGCCTACCTGGGCTCCGTGATGGCGCGCGCATACATCCGCGGCTACCAGGGCACCGACCTGTCCGATCCCAAGAGCGTGGCCGCGTCGGTCAAGCACTTCGCCGCCTACGGCGCGGCTGAAGCCGGGCGCGAATACAACACCACCGACATGTCCGACATCCGCCTGCGCCAGGTCTACCTGCCGCCGTACAAGGCCGCGGTGGAAGCGGGCGCGGCCACGATGATGAGCTCGTTCAATGCGCTCAACGGCGTGCCGGCCACCGCCGATCCGTACCTGATGACCGACATCCTGCGCAAGGAATGGGGCTTCGACGGCTTCGTGGTCAGCGACTACACCGCGATCATGGAGCTGACCCACCACGGCATCGCGCTGGACGCCACCACCGCCACCGAGAAGGCGCTGGAAGCCGGGGTGGAGGTGGACATGATGAGCCACTTCTACGACACCCAGATCCCGAAGCTGCTGAAGGAGGGCAAGCTGTCGATGACGACCGTGGACGAGGCCGTGCGCCGCGTGCTGCGGGTGAAGTTCGCGCTGGGCCTGTTCGAGCATCCGTACGCGCGCGGCACCGAGGTGACCCGCGCGGTGGATGCGCACCGGCCGCTGGCGCGCCGCGCGGCGGAGGAATCCTTCGTGCTGCTGAAAAACGGCGGCAACGGTGCCGCGCCGGTGCTGCCGCTGTCCTCCGCCGTGAAGAAGCTCGCCCTGATCGGCCCGCTGGCCGACGACGCCAGCGAGATGCAGGGCGCCTGGGGCGGCGCGCAGCACCTGCCAGACGTGGTCACCCTGCGCAGCGGCCTGGCGGCGCGCATGAAGAAGCTCGGCGGCGAGTTGCTGTACGCCAAGGGCACCGACGTGCTGACCGACTCGCAGGCCGGCTTCGCCGCGGCGAAGCAGGCCGCCGCGCAGGCCGACGTGGTGGTGATGGCGCTGGGCGAGTCGTCCGGCATGAGCGGCGAGGCGGGCTCGCGCGCGCATCTGGACCTGCCGGGCAACCAGCAGCAGTTGCTTCAGGCCATCGTCGCCACCGGCAAGCCGGTGGTGCTGCTGGTGTTCTCCGGCCGCCCGCTGGTGCTGGACTGGGCCGACCAGCACGTGGGCGCGATCATGGAAACCTGGTTCCCCGGCACCGAGGCCGGCAACGCGGTGGCCAACGTGCTGTTCGGCGACGTGGCGCCCAGCGGCAAGCTGACCATGAGCTTCCCGCGCGCGGTGGGCCAGGAGCCGCTGTACTACAACCAGTTCCCGACCGGCCGTCCCGCCGGCGATGCCGATCTCACCAAACCACCGGCCGGCGACACGCGCTTCATCTCGCGCTACATCGACGTGCCCAACAGCGCGCTGTATCCGTTCGGCTGGGGCCTGAGCTACACCACCTTCGGCTATTCGGGCGTGCACGTGTCGCGCCCGCGCGTGCCGCTGGCCGAGGCCAACCGCCCGGATGCGAAGAACCTGGTGACCGTCACCGCCACGGTGAAGAACACCGGAAAGCGTGCCGGCACCGAGGTGGTGCAGCTGTACGTGCGCAACCTTGGCGCCAGCGTCGAGCAGCCGGTGCGCAGCCTGCAGGGCTTCCAGCGGGTGACGCTCAAGCCGGGCGAATCGAGGCAGCTGACGTTCCAGCTCGGTTTTCCGGAGCTGTCGTTCTACAACGTGAAGAGCCGGCCGGTGATCGAGCCCACGCATTACACCGTGTGGGTCGGCGGCAGCTCGCTGGCCACGCAGCAGGCGGACTTCGACGTCACGCCCTGAGGCGGCAACGGACGCGGCGAACGAACCCGTCGCCGCGTCCGTTCGGGTCGGATCGCCAGCGGTTCCCCGGCTTTCCTGCATGTATCACCGCGCCCCCTACCGGCGCGAACACGCTGTCGGGCAGGTTGAACGAGTCAGGCCTACCTGCACTGATCAATTGTGGCCCCGAGTGTCTTGACCTCGGTGCCGTTACAGAAGAAATACGGTTTGGCACAACCCAGGTATTCCCTGCCGTAAGTTTTGAACTGGGTCTTATCCACGATGGTGCTGGCTACAGAAACGGATTTGGCACAAGAGGCCGTTCTTTGGGCCATGAGTTGCAGGCACCTGTCTCGGCTAAGGTTGTATTCCTCACGAGAGGTATCGCAGCTTGCAAGCAACTTGGAATTTATGCGCCCAAAGAATTCAGAACGTGTCATTGGATATGTAGCTGGACCGAAATTGGGTGGCGAGCTAGCTCTGACTGTGCTGTTGCCACCATAAGGCGCAAACCACCCAATGGAGACAAGGATAATCAGTGCAGTAGGCGCTTTTGACAAATACACGTGGGTAACTTCCCTGTAGGTCTAGACAGAATGGCTCTCGTTGGAGCGGCCGGTCTTCGCGCGTACCGTGGGTTGCGCGCGGGTAGTGCGCCGAGCCACCTCGTTGGCGATGGGACGGCGACGAGAACTTTCGCGGAGGCAGGGCATGAGCGACTGTATCACCGTGCATATCGGGTTGGACGTCCACAAGGAATCGATCGAGGTTGCAAGGGCGGACGCGGATGGCGGCGAGGTCTGCCACGTGGGCCGGATCGACGGCGACCTGCCGGTGCTGGATGCGGCGCTGGCGCGGTTGCGGTGTCCGGTGTCGGGCATGCAGGTGGTGTACGAAGCCGGCGGCAAACGCCAGCAGCACGAACACTTCCAGTGACAGCCACTTGCGCATCGGTCGCTACCTCGTACGGGAAACCACCGAGGCTGGCCGGGCATGCGTTCCGGCGGGTTCGACCAAGGCCGTGTCGACAAGCGGCCGCTGCACTCGCTAGCGTGCGGGCATGCCTTTCGCCCGCGCCCGCCGATGACCCGCGCCGCCCCAGGCCGTGCCAGCGTGGACGCCGGGTTCTACGCGACCCTGCTCGGTGCCACCTTCCTGATGGGGTCGAGCTTCATCGCCGGCAAGATTCTGCTCGGTCACGGCGTGCCGGCGATCCTGCTGGTGGGCTGGCGGTTCCTGCTGGCGGCGTTTGCCACGCTGCCGCTGCTGGCGATGGCGCGCGTTCCGCTGCGTGCGCAGTTGTGGCCGCCGGCGATGGCGCCGCGGCAGGCATGGGTGGTTGGCGCGATCGGGTTGCTGCAGACGGCGGCGGTGATGGGGCTGCTGTTTGTCGGCATGCGCAGCATCCCGGCCGCGGCGGCGGCGATCCTGCTGTTCAGCAATCCGATCTGGGTGGCGTTGCTGGGGCGGCTGTTCCTGCACGAATCGCTGGGGCCGGTGCGCGTGGCGGGACTGCTGCTGGGCATGCTCGGCGTGGCGCTGGCGATCGGGCCCGGCGCCTTGCTGACGGGGCAGCACGATGCCTTGTTCGGCGAGCTGTGCTGCCTGGCGTCGGCGCTGTGCTGGGCGGTGGCCACCATCATCAACAAGCGCGCCGCGCTGCCGATCGGCGGACTGGCGCTCAATTTCTGGCAGATGCTGATCGGCGCGCTGGTGCTGCTGGCACTGGCCTGGTCCGGCGGCGAACGATGGCCGACGGATATCGGCGCGCGCGAGTGGCTGTGGTTCGTGTGGCTGGCGGTGCCGGCCTCCACCGGGTCGTTCGGGCTGTGGTTCGTGGCCCTGCGTCGTGGCGGCGCCACCCACGCCAGCGGCTGGCTGTTTCTCACGCCGTTGTTCGCCGTGCTGCTGTCGTTCGTGGTGCTGCACACGGCGCTGTCGCCGTTGCAGCTGTGCGGCGGCGCGCTGATCGGCGTGGGCCTGTGGCTGGTGAACCGGGCGCCGGCCTGACGGGAGCCTCGTGCCAGGCGACCCGTCGCGCGCGCAGCCAGTCGGCTACCGCTTCGGCGTGGCCATCGGCGAGGCCACCAGGGTGGCCTTCTTGCCCCCTCAGGACCCCTGGCCCGGACGATCGCCGGACGGCCCGCGCGGCGTTGCTCAAGCGAGAACTGGGCGTGGTCGCCTTGCGCAAGCTTGCGCGCGTCGCGCCGGTTGCGCAGGGCATGGCAAGCGACCCGGCTGAAGATGCCTGCCAGCCGTGAGCGAGGCGCGATCTTCCGCCCCCGTGCGCATCCCGGCGAATCCGGCCTGTGGGATCATGGGGCGTTCGCTTTCGTGGGGAGCTCGTCGATGAAGCGGGTATGCGTCTGCAGCCGATTGTTTGCGATGCTGGGCCTGGCATGGGGCCTGGCGTGCCCGCTGGCGCATGCCGGCGACGCCGGGGGCGAGGCGAAGATGCATCGCGTCGTCGACGGCCTGCTCTCACGCATGACGCTGGAGGAAAAGGTCGGCCAGTTGAGCATCCTGGGCGCCGACCGCGGCGACCTGGAGGCACTGATCCGCGAAGGCCGTGTCGGCGGCACCAACGGCGTGCTGCCGGGGCGCGACGTGGCGGCCTACACGCGCCACATGCAGCAACTGGCGATGCAGTCGCGACTGAAGATCCCGCTGTGGTTCATGGGTGACGTCAGCCACGGCTTCCGCACGATCTTCCCGATTCCGCTGGCCCTCGCGTCCACGTGGGATCCCGACCTCGTGCGCCGCGTGCACCGTGCCGCGGCCCGCGAGGCGACCGCCGCCGGCGTGGACTGGAGCTTCAGCCCGATGGTCGACATCAGCCGCGACCCGCGCTGGGGCCGGGTGGCGGAAGGTGCCGGCGAAGATCCGTATCTCGGCAGCGCGATGGCGGTGGCCCAGCTCGAGGGTTTCCAGCGCGACGACCTCGCCGCGCGTGACACGATGATGGCGACCGCCAAGCATTTCGTCGGCTACGGTGCGGTCGAGGCGGGGCGCGACTACAACGCCACCTATCTTTCGCAGGGAGAGCTGGACGACGTCTACCTGCCACCGTTCCACGCGCTGGTGAAGGCGGGCATCGGCGCGATCATGCCCTCGCTCAGCACGCTCAACGATGTCCCGGCGACGGCGGATGCCACCCTGCTGCAGGGCGTGCTGCGGCAGCAGTGGGGTTTCCGCGGGCTGGTGGTGTCGGACTTCGACGCGGTCGCCCAGCTGCAGCAGCACGGCCTGGCCGCCACGCCGGCGGATGCCGCGCGACTGGCACTGGACGCCGGGGTGGACATCGACCTGCACAGCGGCACCTATCTGGATCAGTTGCCGGCGCTGGTGCGCAGCGGGCAGGTCGACCCGTCACGGGTGGATGCGGCGGTGCGGCGCGTGCTGGAGGCAAAGTACCGGCTGGGGTTGTTCGACGATCCGTTCCGCTACGGCAACCGGCAACTGGCGGCGAGCCTGCCGTTGTCGGCACCGCAGCGCGCACTCGCGCGCGAGGTGGCGCGCACGTCGATGGTGCTGTTGAAGAATGCGCACGGCACACTGCCGCTTGCCCGCAGCGGACGCATCGCGGTGATCGGTCCGCTGGCCGACGACCGCGCCGACATGCTTGGCCAGATGGCTGCCGAGGGGCAGGCGCGGGACGTGGTGCCGATCCTCGACGGCATCCGGCAGGCGGTGGGCAAGGCGGCGAGCGTCAGCTATGTCCGTGGCGTCGACGTCGACAGCGACGATACCGCGGGCATCCCCGCGGCGGTGGCGGCTGCGCGCACGGCCGACGTGGTCGTGCTGGTGCTGGGCGAGGACATCGACCTGATCGGCGAGGGCCACAGCCGCAGCACGCTGGACCTGCCGGGACGACAGCGGGCGCTGGCCGAGGCGGTGGTCGCCACCGGCAGGCCGGTGGTGGCCGTGCTGGTGAACGGGCGGCCGCTGTCGATCCCGTGGCTGGACGCGCACGCGGATGCGATCCTCGAAGCCTGGGTGCCGGGCGACGAGGCCGGCCATGCGGTGGCCGACCTGCTGTTCGGCGATGCCGGCCCATCCGGCAAGCTGCCGATGAGCTTCCCGCGCACGGTCGGCCAGGTGCCGATCTACTATGCGCACCGGGAAACCGGCCGCCCCTGCGACGACACCAACAAGCTCGCGCTGCACTACTCGACGCATTACGTCGACGTCGCCAACACGCCGCTGTATCCGTTCGGCTACGGCCTTGCCTACACCACGTTCGCGATCGACCGGGTGCGGGTCGAGGGCAGTCCGCTGGCGCCGTCTGGCGTGCTGATCGTGCGGGCCCGCGTGCGCAACACCGGCCAGCGGGCCGGCACCGATGTCGTGCAGCTGTATGTGCACGATCGGGTGGCCAGCGTCAGCCCGCCGGTGCGGTTGCTGAAGGGCTTCCAGCGGGTCAGCCTGCCCGCGGGCGCGCAGGCCGAGGTGCGCTTCACGCTGCGGCCGGCGGATCTTGCTTTCCGTCGCGGCGACGGCAGCTGGGGCGCCGAGCCGGGCGATTTCGACGTCTACGTGGGTGACGACGCCACGGCGACGGCAGCCGCGGCGTTTACCCTCACAGGGCCCTGATCCCCATCCGGAGTTTCCATGCGCATGCTCGTCCTTGGCGCCGGCGGTACCGGCGGTTATTTCGGAGGTCGCCTGGCCCAGGCCGGCGCCGACGTCACGTTTCTGGTGCGCGAGATGCGCGCCGCGCAGCTGGACCGCGACGGCCTGGTGATCCGCAGTCCGCTGGGCGACGCGCAGTTTCCGGTGCAACACCTCACTGCCCCGCAACTGGCCGACGTCGCCGCGGCCCGGTCGTTCGACGTGGTGCTGCTCAGCTGCAAGGCCTACGACCTGGACAGCTCGATCGAGGCCATCGCGCCGGCGATCGGCGAGGGCACCGCCGTGCTGCCGATCCTCAATGGCCTGCGCCACTACGCGGCACTGGATGCGCGTTTCGGCGCCCGCCGCGTGCTGGGTGGGCTGTGCTTCATCGGCGCCATGAAGGGCGAGCGCGGCGAGGTGCTGCACCTGGGCAAGCCGGCCTCGGTGACCTTCGGCGAGCGCGACGGCCGCGCATCCGGCGCGCGATGCGCGGCGCTCGCCGCCGCGTTCGCCGCCGCCGGCGTGGATCACCGCCATTCGCCGGACATCGCGCAGGACCTGTGGATCAAGTTCAGCTTCCTCACCACGCTGGCGGGCGCCACCTGCCTGATGCGCGCGAGCATCGGCGCCATCGTGGCCGCCGGGGGCGGACAGGCCTTCATCGAGGCGCTGTACGACGAATGCGTGGCGGTGGCTGCGGCAGCGGGGCAGCCGATCCCGCACGAGGCGCAGGACGACGCGCGGCGCATGCTTACCCAGGCCGGCTCCAGCGTCACCGCCTCGATGCTGCGCGACCTGGAGTCGGGTCAGCGCATCGAGGGTGCGCACATCGTGGGCGACATGCGCCAGCGCGCGCACGATGCCGGATTGCCCGCGCCGCTGCTGGATCTGGCCTGGATCCACCTGCAGGCTTACGAGGGGCGCCGCAGCGGCCGAGCGTAGCGACCGCTTATACTGGCCCGCCCACTGGCCGAGTCGCTCCGATGTTCGATCTCCCCGCGTGTCCGCGTTGCGGCATGGAAAACACCTATCCGGATGGCGCCAGCTGGATCTGTCCCGACTGCGGCCACGAATGGCCGCTGCAGTCCGACGGGGCCGTGCAAGAGCCGGCCGTGGTGGTGCGCGACGTCAATGGCCAGGCACTGAGCAACGGCGACACCGTGCTGGTGATCAAGGATCTGAAGGTGAAGGGCTCGTCGATCCCGCTCAAGCAGGGCGCGGCGATCCGCAACATCCGCCTGGTCGATGGCGACCCCGAGCACATCGAAGGCAGCTCGGACAAGATCAAGGGACTGGTGCTCAAGACCTGTTTCCTGCGCAAGGCCTGAGCGTCGCACCCGGCTGCGGCGGGTTCACAGCATCCGGCGCAGCGTGTTGTCGCGTTTCACCACGTGGTGCCACAGCGCCGCCGCCACGTGCAGGCCGATCACCCAGTAGAAGATCTCGCCGAGCGACTCGTGCAGTTCCTCCGCCACCTCGCGCGCACCGGGGTCGGCATGCACCAGCATCGGCAGCGCTACGCCCGACCACGGCAGGGTAACCGCTTCGCCGGCGTAGTTCACCGAGAGGATGCCGAGGATCGGCTCCCCCAGCAGGAACAGGTACAGCGCCGCGTGCGTGATGCCTGCCGCCAGCATGGAGAGGCGGCCGGGCGCGGGGACGACGGGCGGGCGGTGGCCGCGTGCCATGCCGACCAGGCGCACCACCAGCAGCGCCAGCACCGCCAGCCCGGCAAGGTAGTGGCCCTGTATGGCCAGCGTAGGTGTGTCGCCGCGCTCGTCGTCCTCGTCCAGTTCCACCAGCAAGTAGGCGGCCACGATGGCGAGCACGGTGAGCCAATGGGCGAGCCGGACGGTGATGGAATAGCGGCTGCGCGCAATCGTGTTCATCGTGGGTGACCCCTGACTCAGGGCTTGGGCCGCGGCGTGGCGGTCACGCTGGGAGGCAATATCGGCAACATGACCTGTGGCTGCTCACCAGTGAGGCTGCCAAGGAAGGCGGTGATGCGATCGATCTCCGCATCAGTGAGTTGTGCACCGAGCTGGCTGCTGCCCATCACCGCCACGGCCTGGCGCAGGTCCCATACCTTGCCCGAATGGAAGTACGGCGGCGTCAGCGCCACGTTGCGCAGCGACGGTACGCGGAACACGTAGGCGTCGCTCACCGTCTTGGTCACCGCGAAGCGGCCGCGATCGCCGGGCGGAAGGATGTCCGCGCCAGGGCGTTCCACCACGCCGAACGGCGCGTACATGGCACCGCCCACGTTGATGCCCGCGTGGCATGCCGCGCAACCCTTGCCGACGAACAGCGCCAGGCCCTCGGTCTGGGCGGCGTCCAGCGCACCGGCATCGCCTTTCAGGTAGCGGTCGAACGGCGCGTTCGGGGTGATCAGCGTGGCTTCGAACAGCGCGATGGCACGGCGGATGTTGTCGAAGGTGAGCGCTTCGCCACGACCGGGAAAGGCCTTGGCGAACGCCTGTACATAGCCCGGGATGGCGCGCAGCTGCTCGACCGTGTGGGCCTCGGTGGTGTCCATTTCCACCGGGTTGACCAGCGGCCCGCCGGCCTGCTGCTCGAGGTCCTTGGCGCGGCCGTCCCAGAACTGGGCGACGTCGAACACCGCGTTGTAGACGGTGGGTGCATTGCGCCCGCCGCGCTGCCAGCGATGGCCGAGCGAGGTCTCCTGCAGGTCCACGCCGCCCAGGCCGATCAGATGGCAGGAGTTGCAGCTGATCGCATGGCTCTCGGACAGCCGCGGGTCGAAGTACAGCATCTTGCCTAGCGCGACGCGCTCGGGCGACGCCGGATTGCCCGGCAGTGCCGGCGGAGCCGTCGGGATCGGCCGGAACAGCTGCTGCGCCTGTTTCTGCAGGTCGGACTGCGACCATGCAGGCGCGGCCAGCAGGCTGGCCAGCGACAGCGATGCCACGAGGTGGAATCGTCGCATGGTGCTTCTCCTGTAGCGACAGGGAGGGGCGATGCGCGGTATCAGTTGCCGCCGTCCTGGTCGCCGGTGCTGCGCTCGCGTTGCTCCTGCTCGGTCTGGGTGCGCGCCGGCGTGCCCTGGCCGGACGATGACGGCGTCCCCTGCTGCGTGCGCTGACGGGTTTCCTGCTCCGTCTGCTCGCGCATGCGCTGCTGCTGCATGGCCGGGCCGGGACCCATGCCGCCGCGCGCACCCTGGGCCGGCGGGCTGTCGGGCAGACGCAGTCCGCGTTCCTGCGCGCGCTGCTGCATCTCCTGATGATGCTGGGTGCGGAATGCCTCGCGTTCCTGCACCGTCCGCAGGTTGCGCATCTTGTTTCGATAGGTATTGCGCTCGGCCGGGGTCATCAGCTGGGAGCCGTAGATGGTGTCGCGGTCCCTCAGGCGATCCTGGTCATACAGTCGATCGCGCTGCACGTCGCCGCGCGCGGCACCGCCGCCAGTCGAGCGGCCCTGTTGTTCCGCGGAAAAGGCGGGCGATGAGAGGCCGCAGGTGAGGGAAACGGCTGCAGCGAGAGCAAGCAAGGCAGTGTGGCGCATGACGAGTTCTCCGGATCTGAGCGATGTTGGGACTACACCTTAGTGCTCGGGTCATCGGGTCGAATTGATCTTCGTCAACGGAGAGCTTTGTACTGCTGCCTGCTCATGGCCCCGCCGACGGCGGCGTGGCGGACATCAGCAGGCGGTTGCCGCCGCAGCGCTTGGCGGCGTACATGGCGTCATCGGCCAGCTTGAGCAGTACGTCCTCGCTTTCGCCGTGGTCCGGATAAAGCGCGATGCCGATGCTGGCCGAAATCGTGGCCGGCTGGCCGTCAAGATCGATCGGCTGATGCAGCGCGCGGCGGATTTTCTCGGCAACCGCCATCGCGCCTTCCGGCTTGACGATGCGCGGCAGCAGCACGGCGAACTCGTCGCCACCGAGCCGGCCTACCGTGTCCGATTCGCGCACGCAGGCGCTCAGTCGCCGCGCGACTTCGCACAGCAGACGGTCGCCGACGGCATGGCCGCGCCGGTCGTTGATCTCCTTGAACCGGTCCAGGTCCAGGAACAGGATGCCCACGCGCTCAAGGTCGCGTCGTGCGCGCGCGAGCGCGTTCTGCAGGCGGTCGTGGAACAGCGCGCGATTGGGCAGGTCGGTAAGCTGGTCATAGCGGGCCATGTGGTTGAGCCGAGCCTCGACCTGCTTGCGCTCGATCGCCGCCGCCACCTGGGTCGACACGAACTGCAGCAGATGGATGTCGTCCTCGCCGTAGGTCACGTCCCCGGTGTAGCTCTGTACCACCAGTGCGCCGATCACGCCGTGCTGGGCCACCAGCGGCACGCCCAGCCAGGCCAGCGGCGCGTGGCCGGGCGGCGCCTGCGCCACGATCGCCCGCACGCGCTCGCTGACGCTGGCCACGTCGTCGGAGCGCAGCAGCAGCGGGCGTCCGCTGCGCACGACCTCGGCGCTGAGCGTGCCCGAATCGAGCGGAAGCGGTTCCGGCGCGATGTCGTGGTCATCCACGCAATAGGGAAAGCTCAATGCGTCGCGCTCGGCGTCGTACAGCGCCACGAAGAAATTCCGTGCCGGCAGCAGCCCGGCGATGATCTCGTGCACGCGCCGGAACAGCGCGTCCAGGTCGGCTGCGGCGTGGGCGGCCTCGGAGATGTCGTAAAGCGCCGCCTGCATCGACTCGGCGCGCTTGCGCCCGGTGATGTCGCGCGCCACGGCCACGCGTACGCCGGCTTCCTGCGACCAGCGCGCGGCCCACATCAGGTCGACCACGCTGCCGTCCTTGCGCACGTAGCGGTTTTCGAAATACCCCGGCGTATCGTCGGTCATCAGCTTTTGCGCGTGCCGCAGCGTGCGCTCGCGGTCGTCCGGATGCATGAACTCGCTCATGCGGCGGCCGATCATCTCCTCGGGCCGGTAGCCGAAGATGCGTTCGCTGGCCGCGCTTACGAACACGATCTCGGTGTCCGCGCGCACCACGCAGACCGCGTCGACCAGCAGGTCGATCACGTTGGCCAGGGGAACCGGGTATTGCTCAGGAGTCATCGGTATGGAATGTGGGACGCATGCAGATGCAGTGACTGGTGTTCAGCATATTCCGTGCCATGCCCGGATGGGTCTGGTCGTGGAGCAGGCATGGTCGTAGAGCAGGGTTGATCAGAGCATCCTCGTCCATGTGCTGGGTGGGTCGGTATGGCCGCTGCCGGACCAAACATGACACATCCTGCCCGATGCGCACGGGCTCAGGCGCCGCGTTTTTCCGTGCGCAGGGGGGTGGTGGCGCGTTCGCGCTGCGCCAGCCAGACCACGAAGGCGGCGGCCGGCAGCGGCGGGCAGATCAGGTAGCCCTGCAGGCCGTCGCAGCCTAGCGCATCGAGCGTGGCGCGCTGGCTTTCGCTTTCCACGCCCTCGGCGATGGTGGTCATGCCGAGCCGGCGGCCCACGTCGACGATGAAGCTGGCCAGCGGACTGTGCGCTTCCGGGCGCAGGCCGCAGATGAAGGAGCGGTCGATCTTCAGCTCGTGCAGCGGCAGCTGGCTGAGGTAGCTCAGCGAGGAGTAGCCGGTACCGAAATCGTCCAGCGCCAGCCGGAAGCCGATGCCCGCCAGCGCATACATGGTCTGCAGGGCCGCCTCGAAGCCCTGCAGCAGCGCGCTCTCGGTCAGTTCCAGCGTGATGCGGCCGGGCTGCACGCCGGACTCGCGCACCAGCTTCTCGGTGCGATCGACGAAGTCGGGATGCGCCAGCTGCCACGGACTCACGTTCACCGCCAGATGCTCGCCGAAGTCCACCCGGCGCGCGTCCCACTCGCGGATGCGCGCGCACGCCTCGCCGATCACCCATGCGCCGAGCGCGTGGATCAGCCCGGTTTCCTCGGCGATGGGAATGAACACGTCCGGCGCCACCTCGCCCAGCACGGGATGGCGCCAGCGCAGCAGCGCCTCGGCGCCGAGCAGCCGGCCATCCACGCCAACCTGCGGCTGGAAATGCAGCTGGAACGGGGTCTCGCTGCCCAGGCTCTCCACCGCCGCGCGCAGGCCGCGCTCCAGCTCCAGGCGCTCGTCGGCCACGCTCTGCATCTCCGGCTCGAACAGGCGCACCGCGTTGCGGCCGGCGGCCTTGGCGCGATAGAGCGCGATGTCGGCGCGGCGGATCACGCTGGGCGCATCGCCGTCGCGACCGGAAAACAGTGCCACACCCACGCTGGCACCCACCGACAGCACGTTGCTGTCCACGTTGATCGGCGCGGCGAGCCGGGCGCGCACGTCGTGGGCGATCTGCTGCGCCTGCGTGCCGGCCTCTTCGGGGTCGGCCGGCAGATGCTCCACCACCACCATGAACTCGTCGCCGCCGAGTCGGCCCAGCGCCGCTTCCGCGGGTGCGGCGGCGAGCAGGCGGTCGGCCACCGCTTCGAGCATGCGGTCGCCGACGTGGTGGCCGAGCGCATCGTTGATCGTCTTGAAGTTGTCCAGGTCGATCACCATCGCCGCGCAATGGCTGCGCGTGCGGCGGGCGCCGGTGGCGCTCTCGGCGATCATGTCCAGGATGCGCAGGCGGTTGGGCAGGCCGGTGAGCGGGTCGTGGTAGGCGAGGTGGCGCAGGCTCAGTTCGGCCTCTTCGCGCGTGCTGGCCTCGGCGCGCAGGCGGCGCGTGGTCTGCTCCAGCTGCAGCGTGCGCTGGTGCAGCTGGCTGGCCATCGACAGGCCCATCAGCAGCACGAACGGCAGGAACGAGAACGCATCCACGTACGGATAGGGCATGCCCATCAGGTCGATCACGATATCGCCCCACAGCAGCGCGGCGAACTGGATCGACAGGCACAGCCCCAGCAGCATCGCCGGCACCCGGTCGCCGCGGCGGAACTGCATCGTCATCATCGCCAGCGCCCAGGCGAACGCCAGGTAGGTGAGCAGATGGAAGGTCCAGCCCAGCGGCGAGGGGATGCCGTTGAGCCTGGTCACCCACTCGCCCCACGGCAGTTCGGACGCCTGCATGCCGCTGATGCGCGAATAGAACATCGTGCCGGGCGAAAACTGGTTGACCAGGAAAAAGGCGACACATACCGCCGTGATGATCGCCAGCGTCCGCGGCCGCAGCGGACGGCCGGCATAGCAACCCACGAAGGTGAAGAAGAACGGAAACGACAGCGCTGCCGCGGCGCACATGGCGCGCAGCATCTCCACCGCGCGGTGCTGCGTCTGTGCCAGGCCGAGCAGCGCGTTGAAGAAGGCGAGCCCGGCGATGCACAGGCACAGCATCGCGTAGGAAAGATAGAGCCGGTCGCACCGCTGGCGCATGCCGATCAGGATGAACTGGATGCTCGACGTGACCGCGATGCACGCCGTCGCCACCAGCGCGGCGGTGTAGTAGCCGAATACCGCGTGTGCCTCCGTTCCACCCATACCCGATGCGCCCCCCCCCGATGCGTCCCCGGTTGTTACCATGGCCGGCATCGCCGCCCCGTCGTGCCACGATAGCCCAAGCTACGGGAAAAATGCCGCGACTGCCCGGGGCGCGGAGATCGGGCTCTCGGCACGTGGCGATTCCCCCTGTCTCGACCGCCGCGGCCGGGACTTGAGTGAACGATCCCGGCCGGGCCGGGTCCCCTGATATCGGTTTTCAATGAGGTGCCCACATCATGAGCAAGCGTTCTTCCAGCGTCGGCGGTTGGCTCGCCGCCGTCATCGCCCTGGTGGTCATCGCCGCTGCCGCCTACTTCCTCATGCAGCGCGCGCGGCAGGCCGATACCAGGCCGACGGCATCGGTTGCGCCGGCCGCCTCATCGCCCGCGCCCGCCAGCACTGCGCCTGCCATCGCTCACCCGATCGCGCAGGCCGACAGCGGCCCCGCCACGGCCAGCACGGCGCCGCTGCCAGCCCTGGCCGACAGCGATGCGAACGTGGCCGACAGCCTGATCGCGCTGGCCAGCGGCGGCGACATCGGCGCGTGGCTGGTGCGCCAGTCGATCATCCCGCGCATCGTCGCCACCGTGGATGCGCTGCCGCATGCGGACATGGGCCGCTTCATCCTGCCGGTGAAGCCCGCCAAGGGCAGCCTGGTGGTGGAGCAGGCCGACGGCCAGAGCATGATCGGTGCGGCCAACGCGGCGCGCTATGCGCCGTACATGCAGGCGCTGGCCAGCGTGGATGCGCAGGCGCTGGTCGACTGGTACGTGCACTACTACCCGCTGTTCCAGCAGGCGTACGCGGAGCTGGGCTATCCCAGTGCCTATTTCAACGACCGGCTGATCGCGGTGATCGACCACCTGCTCGCCGCCCCCGAACCGACCCAGCCGCTGATCGTGGCGCCGTACAAGCAGGGCTATGCGTTCGCCGATCCGGCGCTGCAGGGGCTGTCGGTGGGGCAGAAGGCGATGTTGCGCATCGGCCCGGCCAACGAGGCCGCGGTGAAAGCCAGGCTGCGCGACCTGCGCACCCGCCTCGTCGGCAGCGGCCTGCATGCGGCTCCGGCCGCCGCGACGTCGGCCGCCAGGTAAGCCATCGTCGTCGCGCACGCTCCAGTAGACGGCGCGGCCCTTCCACTGCGCAGCGCGAGCTGCCGGTGTCCGTGCGGTAAAGCTCGGTGCCGTCGCGGTCGATCGCTACGCGGTTGCGGTGGAAACGCATCGCCGCCAGCAGCACCGGCAGCGCGCCGAACGCCATCACCGTGATCGCCGTGCGCACTCACGCCAGCAGGTGCGTTCGTTGGCGGCGCGATCTATGAAGCGAGGGATCGTGGGAATGGCTCCCTGGGCGAGCCGCCAATCTGCCTGCGGCGCCCGTCGCTTCCCAGCGCGGGCCATTGTGCGGCCGCGGTGTCGTGCCGCGCTTGACCGCGGGGCAGCGCGGCGTGATCCTGTCTACCTTCCAATAGGTAGGTAGCTGTCATGCAACTCCGTTCCGACTGGTCCGAACGCGCCGTCGTCGATTCCTCCGCGATGGACTGGGTGGAATCGCCCTCCGCCGGCGTGCAGCGCAAGATGCTCGAGCGCGACGGCGACGAAGTAGCCCGCGCCACTTCCATCGTGCGCTACGCGCCAGGGTCGCACTTTCCGCGCCACGTGCACGCCATGGGCGAGGAACTGTTCGTGCTGGAGGGCGAGTTCTGCGACGAGAGCGGCCGCTTCGGCCCCGGCTCGTACATCCGCAATCCGCCCGGCTCGGCGCACGCGCCGTGGTCCGACGGCGGCTGCGTGCTGTTCGTCAAGCTGCGCTATTTCGATCCGACCGACCAGGCGCGCGTGGTGGTGCACACCCGCGACGAGCCGTGGCTGCCGGGGCTGGTGCCGGGCCTGTCGGTGATGCCGCTGCACGACTTCCGCGCCGAGCACACCGCGCTGGTGCGCTGGGCACCGGGCACGTATTTCAATCCGCACCGCCACTACGGCGGCGAGGAGATCCTGGTGGTCGACGGCGTGTTCGAGGACGAGCACGGCCGCTATCCGGCCGGCAGCTGGCTGCGCAGCCCGCACATGAGCCAGCACCGGCCCTTCAGCCGCGAGGGCTGCACCATCCTGGTCAAGACCGGCCACCTGATCGCCCACACCGAGGACGCCGCCGCATGAACCACGCACCGGCAGGGACCGCCGAACGGGTGATGGACGTGGCCGAGGCGCTGATCCAGCAACGCGGTTACGGCGGCTTCTCCTTCGACGACGTGGCGCAGGCGGTGGGCATCCGCAAGCCCAGCGTGCATCACCACTTCCGCACCAAGGCCGAGCTCGTCGCCACGCTGGCGCGGCGCTACACCGGGCGCTTCGAGTCCGCGCTGGCGGCGATCGACGTGGCACGACGCGATCCGCTGGCACGGCTGAAGGCGTACGTGCGGCTGTTCACCACCACCTATGCGCAGGACGGCCGCCTGTGTGTATGCGGCATGCTCGGCGCCGAGGCGGACGCCCTGCCCGCCGACGTGGCCGACGCCGTCGCCGGTTTCTTCCGGCTCAACCTCGCCTGGCTCACCGCGGCCTTCCGCGACGCGCAGCGCAGCGGGCAGGTGACCACGGCGCAGCGCGCGGCGAATCTCGCCGAGCTGATGCTGTCGGCGCTGGAGGGCGCGATGGTGGTGGGGCGCGGTGGTCGCTCCGGCACCGGCCCCTCCGCTGTGGGGAAGAACCTGCTGGCCACTGTTGCGGGGTGAGGCGGCTCCGGCGGCGCGCTCGCGCTGTTGCGTGCATGGTTGTGGGAGTGACTTCAGTCGCGACACTTCCGCTGCGCCATGGCGGGGTGTCGGGGCTGAGCCTCTCCCACAGGGGACGGAGCGATCCGTCGCCGCTTCCTTGTCGCTTGGTCACTTCGCTTCCGGCAGCTGGATCAGCGCGGTCTTGCTACGGGTGCGGCGGCGGTTCCTCGACGATGTCGATCAAGACGTCGCGCCGGTAGCTGAGCAGGCGGCCGCGGAACGGCGGCAGGTCGTTCGCGTCGAAGCGGCTGCGCTGTTCCTCCACGCCATAGCCCTGCAGCGCCATCGCCTTGCTGAAGCGCGCGCTGTTGCCGCGGCCCGGATCGGTGATCAGGATTTCCGCGTGCGCGCCGGCGTGCCGCTGCATGATGCCGGCCAGCAGTTCGGCGTGGCCGCGTTCGTAAAGGATGTCGCTGCCGATGATCAGGTCGAAGCGGCCCAGCGTGGCGTCGGGAATCTCCCACGGCAGGTCGCGGTAGGCGACGAACGGCAGCTGGTTCTGCATGGCGTTGCGGCGCAGGAACAGCTCCGCCAGCGGGTGATGGTCGCTGGCGGTGATGTCCGCCTTGCGCCGCTGCAGCACCAGGCTCGACAGGCCCAGCCCGCAACCAAGCTCCAGCACGCGCTTGCCCGCCACCTCGTGCGTGCTCATGGTCTGCGCCAGCAATCGACCCGCCGGCCACACCTGCCCGAACAGCGACCACAGCGCCGGCGCAATGCCCGCACGCTCGGCCAGCCCGTCCGGATCGGCGAACTGCTGGCGATCGCTCAAGGCGCGAATGCGAAAACCGTGCCCACCGAGCAGGACGGTGAGCTGACGCGTGGTGTAACCCGGCATGGGGCGCTCCAGGGTGACGCGGAGGCGCGATGGGCGACCGGATCGGAAAGGGAAGCGCAGCGGCGACGGGGCGGTGTCGGACGGGACGCGGAGGGTTTTCGGTGGATGGTCGGCAGCTTAGCGGGTCGGAGCTGAAGCGCGGCGCCTAGCAGCTGCCGGGCTTTGCTGGTCGAGACGAGAAGTCGGCTGGGCGAGGACAGATTTTCGACGTTTCGTCGGCCCATAGTGGTTCCATGGGTCGGCGAAGCGGCGGAAACAGGGACCGCACCGCCGGATTCGCAGCCCGGCCGAGCAAAGCCCGACAGGCTGCCAGGAGGCGAGGCCGTCGGCACCCGGCGGGCGATTCTTCAGGCCTCCGCACAACCGTCGCTGCAGAAGGCCGCAGTGGCGGCATGTGCGGCGTTTGGCGGCATCTTCCACTGCCGTCACTTCCGCGAAGGCGGGAGTCCACCTTGACTGCTTGCCTATGGCCTCCCGCCTGGGGAGCAACAGCGAACGTCATCCGTGCGCAGCACTCGACGGGTACGCGTCCGTCGGCCAGGGCACCCCGCGCACGCCGCGCTCATCCGGGTTGGCCCGCCCCTGGTCGAGAGAAGCCGCCGCGTGCGTTGTCCACAGCCTCTGTGGAGGCAGACGGGAAAAGCCTGTGGATAGATCTCCTATCGTGCTGATCGCACAGCACATCCACACGGCCTGCGCAGAAACTGCTCAGGCGAACATCGCTGCCGGCATCAGCCACAGCGCGAGCGCGCCCAGTGTGCTGCCGATGCCGATCGCGGCGAGCACGTCGCTCGGATAGTGCAGGCCCAGCACCACCCGCGAGGCGGCGACCAGCGCGGTGAAGCCCAGCAGCAGCGGCGCCAGCAGCGGATACCAGGCCAGTGCCACCACGGTGAAGCCCACCGCCTGCAGCGTGTGGCCGGAGGGGAAGCTGAACTCGTCCAGCGGCGGCACGTGGGCGATCACCCCTGCGTACACGCGGAACGGCCGCGGCCGTTTCGTCCAGCGCTTCAGCCACCGATACAGCGCCAGTGCGGCAAGGCCGGTGAGCGCCATGTGCGCGGCGGCGAGCATGCCGCGCCGGCCGTCGAACAGGGCGAGCGTCAGCATCAGCGCATACCAGAACACGCCGTCGCCCAGCCGGCTCACGATGCCGAAGAACACGCCCACGGCGCGACGCGCGCCCCAGCGGTTGGCCGCCACGCACATGCGGCGGTCGATCGCGAAGCGCGGGCCGGAACATTCCGGCGCGGAAAATTCAGGCGTGGGTATGAGCGGCGGCAGGCTGGACATGGTGGTTCTCACGGGCGAGCTGCATCAGCAGGGATTCGAAATCGCGGATCACCGCATCCGGCGACAGCGCCGCGACGCTGGCATGCGCGGCGCGGCCCATGTGGCGGATCAGGCTGGGGTTGCCGGCCAGGGTGGCAGTGGCATCGATGAAGCCGGCCTCGTCGCCAGGCTCGATCACGTAGCCGTTGCTGCCGTGCTTCATGTGCTCGCGGGCGGCGCCCTCGCGGTAGGCCACCACCGGCAGTCCCGCGGCGAGCGCTTCGAGGATCACGTTGCCGAAGGTCTCGCTGAGGCTGGGGAAGGGAAACACGTCGGCGCTCGCCACGTGCCGCGCCAGCGATTCGCCGCGCTGCATGCCGGTGAAGATGAAGTCCGGGTTCGCCGCCTGCAGCGCCGCGCGCGCCGGGCCGTCGCCCACCCACACGCAGCGCGCGTCGGGCACCTGCTGCTGCACGGCGCGGAAGGCGCGCACGGCCAGATCGAGATTCTTTTCCGCCGCGATGCGTCCGACATAGAGCACTACCGGCGCGTGGCCGTCGGCACCCCACCGCCGACGCAGTTCGACGTCGCGGTGGCGCGGATGGAACTGCGTCGTGTCCACCGCTCGGCGCAGGATGCGGGCATTGCTCACGCCCAGCGCATCCAGCTCGCGCTTGAGCGCGTCGGTGGGCACCAGCGTGGCGCCGCCGCGGTTGTGGAAACGGCGCAGATAGCCGCGCACCGCCGCGGTGAGCAAGCCCACGCCGTAGTGCGCGGCGTAGGTGTCGAAGCGCGTGTGGAAGCCGGTCGCGGCGGGGATGCCCAACTGCTGCGCGGTGCGCATGGCCGACCACCCCAGGGGGCCTTCCGTGGCCACATAGATGGCGTCCGGCCGTAAGCGGTTCCAGCGCTTGCGCAGCATGCGGCCGCTGGGCAGGCCAAAGCGCAGGCCCGGGTAGCGGGGCAGGGCCGCGCCGCGGGTCTCCACCGGCAGCATCCCGGGTTCGTCGACGAACGGCACCGGCTGGCGCGGGCGGATCACTTCCACCGTGTGGCCGAGCGCGGCGAGTCCGGCAGCGAGGCTGTGCACGGTCAGCGCGACGCCGTTGATCTCGGGAGGATAGGTTTCGCTGACGATGCCGATGCGCATGGCTACACCCTGGCTGGCTTGACCCAGCTTCGGTCCGGCGCGTTGCGCCGGCATGGCGTCGGCATGACGTGGCGGTGACGGTCTGGCCGGGGTTGTACGGTTGTCCGTACGCTCCCGCGGCGAACAGCACCATGGCCAGCGCGACGGCGGCCGGGAGCGCCGGGCGCGCGTGGCCGGATGGTCTAAAATGCGCGGTTCCATTTCGCATGCAGCCAGTATCCCCATGACTTTCCGCACCCGCTTCGCCCCCAGCCCCACCGGCTTCCTGCACATCGGCGGCGCGCGCACCGCGCTGTACTGCTGGCTGGAGGCGCGTCGTCGCGGTGGCGAGTTCGTGCTGCGCATTGAGGACACCGATCGCGAGCGGTCCACCGACGAGGCCGTGCAGGCGATCCTCGACGCGATGCACTGGCTGGACCTCGACGCCGACGCGCCGCCGGTCTACCAGACCCATCGTCTGGCGCGTTATCGGGAAGTGGCCGATCGCCTCGTCGCCGAGGGCAAGGCGTACTACGCCTACGAGAGCAAGGAGGAAATCGAGGCGATGCGCGAGGCGGCCATGGCCGCCGGCGAGAAGCCGCGCTACAACCGCTATTACCGCGACCGCAACGAGCCGTACCGCGACGACCCGAACCGGGTGATCCGCTTCCGCAATCCCACCGAGGGCTCGGTGGTGTTCGAGGACAAGGTCAAGGGCCGCATCGAGATCGCCAACAGCGAGCTGGACGACCTGGTGATCTTCCGCTCCGACGGCTGGCCCACCTACAACTTCGCCGTGGTGGTGGACGACATCGACATGGGCATCACCGAGGTGATCCGCGGCGACGACCACGTCAACAACACGCCGCGGCAGATCAACATCTACCGCGCGCTGGGCGCCCCGGTGCCGGCGTTCGCGCACCTGCCGATGATCCTGGACAAGGAGGGCAAGAAGCTCTCCAAGCGCACCCATTCGGTGAGCGTCATGGAGTACCGCGCCGACGGCTACCTGCCGCACGCGCTGCTCAACTACCTGGTGCGGCTGGGCTGGTCGCACGGCGACCAGGAGATCTTCTCGCGCGAGGAGATGGTCCAGTTGTTCGACATCGCCGACGTCAACAAGGCGGCCTCGCGCTTCGATACTGAGAAGCTGGCCTGGCTCAACCAGCACTACCTCAAGACCGACGATCCGGCGGCGATCGCGCCCGAATTCGAATGGCACCTGCAGCGCGCCGGCTACGACCTGGCCAGGGGGCCGGCGCCGGCCGACCTGATCGTGGCGCTGCGCGACCGCGTGCAGACGCTCAAGGAAATGGCCGAGCGCGCGGCGATCTGGTTCGGTCCCATCGTCGAGTGGGACGAGAAGGCAGTCACCAGGCACCTGAAGAACGACAGCGCGGTCGTCGTGCTCAACGAAGCGAAGGCGCTGCTGGCCGGCTGCGAGTGGAAGCCCGCGCCGATCCACGCGGTGATCGAGCAGATCGCCGCCAAGCTGGAGCTGGGCATGGGCAAGATCGCCCAACCGCTGCGCGTGGCGATGACCGGCACCCAGGTGTCGCCGTCGATCGACCACACCATCTACCTGGCCGGACGCGACGTGGCGCTGCAGCGCATCGACGACGCGATCGCACGGGCGCAGGAATGATCGTGCTCCCCATGCCAGCACGCGGCAGCGATCGGCATGGATGAGCTGCTGAGCAAGGCGCTGCAGGGCGTCGACCTGCAGGCTCCGGGCGCTTTCTGGCAAGTGTTCGCCAACCTGATGGCGCTGGTGCCGTGGACCGCGCTGACCCTGTGGAGCGTGTTCTTCGTGGTCGTGGGCGCGGGGCTCGGCTGGTGGCGCGGGCACACCCGCGCCGGCGTGCTGTGGGCGCTGGCGCTGGGGCCGATCGGCTGGCTGGTGGTGCTGCGCCTGCCGCGCGCGGGGTGCAGCGTACCGCCGCCGTTGCCGCCGCGGCGCCGCTAGGAGCGTGGGTCAGAGTATCCTAGGGGCTCGGTCGCCGGCCGGATCGCCCGGCAGGATGAAACCCACCACCACGCGCCGACCTTCGCCGGCGAGCAGGTCATAGGTGCGCGCGGCGGCGGCGTTGTCCATCACTTCGATGCCCACGCCGCGGCGCAGGAAGGCGGCAAGGAACTCGTGCGGCGGAAAGCTCTGCCGTTCGCCGGTACCGAGCAGCACCAGCTCGGGCTGCAATTGGAAGAACGCCTCGGCGAGCTCCTTGTTCAGGGCCCTGGCATCCGTTGCGAGCCAGCCTTCGATGAGGCGATCGGGCGCCAGCAGGAAGCTCGCCGTGACCTCCCGGTCGACCACGGTGACACTGTCGCGTGCCGTGCGGCGCACGAACAGGAACGATTCGGGGCGGTCGAGCGACAGGTCCATCGGATCAGCGTGGCAGGGCGAGCTTTGGATCGTCGGTATTGCGACGGAACATCACCACGATGTGCCCGATCTCCTGCACGCTCTCGGCGCCGGTGCCGTCGGCGAGGAAACGGAGCTGGGCCTGACGCTCGTCCTTGTTGCCGCCGGACAGCTTCACTTTCACCAGTTCGTGATGGGTGAGGGCGAGGTCCAGCTCCTTCAGCACCGCGTCGGTGGCGCCCTTGGCGCCGAGCAGGATCACCGGGCTCAGGTCGTGGGCGAGGCTGCGCAGATAGCGGCGCTGGGAAGCGGAGAGGGCCATGCGGGGAAACGCTCTATTCGCGGACGACGGACCGCAAAGGGTATCATGCGGACCATTCCCCGTATCTGTGATCCTGCCGCCATGCCCCGCAGCAAAAGCAGTTCCCGCTGGCTGCGGGAACACTTCGACGACGTCTACGTGAAAAAGGCCCAGGCCGAGGGCGTGCGCTCGCGCGCGGTCTACAAGCTGGAGGAACTGATCGAGCGCGATCGCCTGCTCAGGCCGGGCATCACCGTGGTCGATCTGGGTGCGGCTCCGGGAGGCTGGTCGCAGCTGGTGCGCCAGCGCCTGGGCGATACCGGCAAGGTGGTGGCGCTGGACATTCTTCCCATGCAGGGCATTGCCGGCGTGGATTTTCTGCAAGGCGACTTCCGCGAGGCGGACGTGTTGTCGCAGCTGGAAGTGCGACTGGACAACCGCAAGGTCGATCTTGTGCTGTCGGACATGGCCCCCAATATGAGTGGCGTGGCGCTGGCCGACCAGATCCGTTCGATGGATCTGGCCGAGCTGGCGCTGGATTTCAGCCGGCAGTGGCTCAAGCCGGGCGGTTCGTTCCTGATCAAGCTGTTCCAGGGAACGGGCTTCGACGATTACCTTCGCAGCTTGCGCGCGGACTTTTCGCGCGTGAGTATGCGTAAACCTAAGGCCTCCCGCGCGCGTTCGCGGGAGGTGTACGCGCTGGCCGTCGGGCTCAAGTCCGACGGAGCGCAACCGGGCGGAAACCGTGTATGAACGAGATGGCTAAAAACCTCCTGCTCTGGCTGATCATCGCGGTGGTGCTCATCGCCGTGTTCCAGAGCTTCAATCCGCACGGCGTCGCCTCGTCCGATCTGCCCTACAGCGCGTTCGTGCAGAACGTGGAAAACGGCAACGTGTCCAGTGCCAACATCAGTGCGGAGAACCCGGCCACCATCAGCGGCAAGCTGAAGGACGGCAGCACCTTCCGCACGGTGGCTCCGGTGCTGGGCTTCTCCACCAACACCGTGATCAAGCAGATGCAGGACAAGGGGGTCGAGGTCCGCCAGGAGTCGGCTCCGGGGTTCTCGCTGGTCAACCTGCTGGTGAGCTGGCTGCCGGTGATCCTGATCGCGGGCGTGTTCATCTGGTTCATGCGCCAGATGCAGTCGGGCGCCGGCGGGCGCGGCGCGATGAGCTTCGGTCGTTCGCGTGCCAAGCTGCAGGGCGAGGACCAGGTGAAGGTCAACTTCAGCGACGTGGCCGGTTGCGACGAGGCCAAGGAGGAGGTCGGCGAACTGGTCGAGTTCCTGCGCGATCCGGGCAAGTTCCAGAAGCTGGGCGGCAAGATTCCGCGCGGCGTGCTGATGGTCGGCCCGCCGGGCACCGGCAAGACGCTGCTCGCCAAGGCGATCGCCGGCGAGGCGAAAGTGCCGTTCTTCTCGATCTCCGGTTCGGATTTCGTCGAGATGTTCGTGGGCGTCGGCGCCTCGCGCGTGCGCGACATGTTCGAGCAGGCCAAGAAGCATGCGCCGTGCATCATCTTCATCGACGAGATCGATGCGGTCGGCCGTCATCGCGGTGCCGGGCTGGGCGGCGGTCACGACGAGCGCGAGCAGACCCTCAACCAGTTGCTGGTGGAGATGGACGGCTTCGAGGGCACCGAGGGCATCATCGTCATTGCCGCCACCAATCGCCCCGACGTGCTCGATCCGGCGCTGCTGCGTCCGGGTCGTTTCGATCGCCAGGTGGTCGTCGGGCTGCCCGACGTGAAGGGGCGTGAGCAGATCCTGCAGGTGCACCTGCGCAAGGTACCGATGGCGAGCGACGTCAACGCCATGGTGATCGCGCGCGGCACGCCGGGTTTCTCCGGAGCGGACCTGGCCAACCTCGTCAACGAGGCGGCGCTGTTCGCAGCCCGGGAAAATGCGCGCGAAGTGCGCATGAGCCATCTGGACAAGGCGCGCGACAAGATCCTGATGGGTGCCGAACGCCGCTCGATGGCCATGAGCGAGGACGAAAAGAAGCTCACCGCCTATCACGAGGCCGGCCATGCCATCGTGGGTCGCCTGGTGCCGGAGCACGACCCGGTCTACAAGGTGACCATCATTCCGCGCGGTCGCGCGCTCGGCGTGACGATGTACCTGCCCGAGAGCGACAAGTACAGCATCAACCGCGTGGCGATCCAGTCGCAGCTGTGCTCTCTGTATGGCGGGCGGGTGGCGGAGGAGCTGATCTTCGGTGCCGACAAGGTCACCACGGGGGCTTCCAACGATATCGAGCGCGCCACCAAGATGGCACGCAACATGGTGACCAAGTGGGGCCTGTCCGACGAACTCGGGCCGATCACCTACGGCGAGGACGAAGACGAGGTGTTCCTCGGCCGTTCGGTCACCCAGCACAAGAGCATCTCGAACGAGACGGCAAGCAAGATCGATGCGGTGGTGCGCGGCATCCTCGACCGGGCCTACGCACGCAGCAAGCAGTTGCTCACCGACAACATCGACAAGCTGCACGTGATGGCCGAGGCGCTGCTGCAGTACGAGACGATCGACGCGCACCAGATTGACGAGATCATGGCCGGACACATACCGGGACCACCCGCCGACTGGTCCAAGAGCGGCTCGGGAGGTCCGGTGCCCCCATTGCCGCCACGTGGCGATACCGGATCGAGCAAGCTGGGCAACCCGGCGGTGCAGAACTGACTGGCGGTCGTCCACGGATCACGAGGCATGGCGCCGCGGCTCGTCCGCGGCGCTCTCGTTTGGATGGCCAAACGACAGGCGCCGGCTCCGATGACGCCGGCCGTCCGCCGCGACGAAGTACGACGGTCCCGCAAAAAAATCAAAAAAGGTGTTGACGCCCGGCGGCTCTATCTGAATAATTCCGCTTCTTGCTTCGGCTCTCTTCGTACAGGTGAAGGGCGTCAAGGCAACAGGTTTGAAGTGTGCGCCCGTAGCTCAGCTGGATAGAGTACCTGGCTACGAACCAGGCGGTCGGGAGTTCGAATCTCTCCGGGCGCGCCACCTTCATCCGGGAATCGTCCGCCAGCGGGCAGATTCGATCTGCAGGGCAGCGGGTTGCGCCTGCAGGCCGGACAGCGTTTATTAGGTTCGGTATGTTCGTATACGGATTGACTGGGCTGCATGTCACCCGTACATTTGAAAGCTTCGCGCGGCGATGTGATCGATCGATGTGATCGATGTTTTCGGCGGGGTATAGCTCAGTCTGGTAGAGCGTTGCGTTTGGGACGCAAAAGTCGGGGGTTCGAATCCCTCTGCCCCGACCACGCTAGGCTCTTCCGCGCGGTGACTGCGCCTGTAGCTCAACCGGATAGAGCATCGGCCTTCTAAGCCGACGGTTGCAGGTTCGAGTCCTGTCGGGCGCGCCAACAACAAGTTTTACGGTGGGCGTAGCTCAGCTGGTTAGAGTCCCGGATTGTGATTCCGGATGTCGTGGGTTCGAATCCCATCGCTCACCCCAAATTGGAAAGTTTCAGGGCCGTTAGCTCAGCTGGTAGAGCAGTTGACTCTTAATCAATTGGTCGTAGGTTCGAATCCTACACGGCCCACCAGTGAAACCAGGACGCCGGTCGATCTCGACCGGCGTTTTGCGTTCCAGGCAAGTATTTTTTCCGTCAGGGCGGAGCGTCGGCCGCGGTTCCGGAGCGCTTGTGCTGCAGGCTGGCGCGACCCTAGAATACGGGGCTTTCGTGTAAGGGAATCATCGACTTAGAGCCGTTCTGCAGAGTGCACGAACCGCTCGCCGCAGTTGCCTTGCCGCGGTGAATTGTTCGTGAAATCTGCCGCTTACGGCACTTCGACGGTAGCCAGGCGAAAGTGGCGGAACTGGTAGACGCACCAGATTTAGGTTCTGGCGGGGTACTCCTCGTGCGGGTTCGAGTCCCGCCTTTCGCACCAATTCCCTTGCTGTTTTCACGTTGCCGGTGGCCCATGCGCCGCCGCGGTGCCCCTACCGGGGGCGTCATACAGAGGTCACTCAGGAGTCGTCATGCAGGTTTCGGTTGAAAACGTCGGCAAGCTCGAGCGCAAGCTCACGGTGAGGTTTCCTGCCGAGCGCTACGAGTCGCAGGTCAGCGCGCGCATCGCGGAGATGGGCCGCACGGTCCGTCTCAAGGGTTTCCGTCCGGGCAGGGTGCCGACGACCATCATCCAGCAGCGATTCGGTGCACAGGTGCGTGGCGAAGTGCTCTCGGATCTGATCGGCAGCACGCTGCGTGAGGCCTTCGACAAGGAGAACCTGCGTCCGGTGGCGAATCCGGCCATCGATACCACAGGCAAGCCGGAGAATGGCGAGATCGCCTACACGGCCACTTTCGAGGTGATGCCCGAGTTCCCGGCCATCGACGTCTCCACGCTGGCGATCCAGCGCCCGGTGGCCGAAGTGTCCGATGCGGACATCGGAAAGATGATCGAGACCTTGCGCCAGCAGCGGCGCACCTTCGACGCCGTGGACCGTGCCTCGAAGGAAGGCGATTTCGTGATGTTCGAGTACGCCGCCCAGGCAGGCGACTACCGCTTTCCGGCCGAGGGCCTGGAGCGTGCCGGAAGCGTGCTGGGTTCGGGCACGCTGTTCAAGGCGCTGGACGAGGCGCTGACCGGTCGCAAGGGCGATGAGTCGTTCGAGGCGGACATCGATTTCCCGGCCGATTTCCGCAACGAACAACTGGCCGGCAAGACGGCCAGGGTCAGCTTCAGCATCATCAAGGTGCAGGAGCCGGCGCTGCCGGAAGTCGACGCCGCGTTCGCCAAGCTGTTCGGTATTGTCGACGGCGATCTGGACACGTTCCGCAAGGAAGTCCGGGCCAACCTGGAGCGCGAACTGAAAGCTACGCTCATGGCGCGCCTGAAGTCCGAGGTGGCGGAGAAGCTTGCCGAGACCTATGCCGATGTCGACGTGCCGAACCTGATGGTGCAGTCCGAGGCTCGCGCCCTGGCCGCGGGCAGCGTTCCGCAGGGCCAGCAGCCCCCGCCGCAACTGATCGAGGCCGCGGCGCCGATGGCGCGCAAGCGCGTCCTGGCCGGCCTGCTGATGGGCGAGATCGCCCGCAAGCAGTCGCTGGTGATCGATCGCAAGCGCGTGGCCGAGCAGTTGGCGGCGATTGCCTCGACCTACGAGGAGCCCGAGCAGGTCATTGAACTGTACAACTCCGATCCCCAATTGATGCAGGGACTGCAGAACCGCGTGATGGAAGACCAGGTGGCCGAGTGGGTAGCGCAACACGCCAACACCACGATCCAGAATCTGAGCTTTGACGAGGTCATGCGTCCGGCGGGTGCCTGAGCCGCGTATGCTCGGGTTGTTTCACAAGGCCAATCACCGGAGTGCCGCACAGATGACCATGGACACGATCACCAACCTCAACCTGATTCCCATGGTCGTCGAGCAGACGGCCCGCGGCGAGCGTTCGTACGACATCTACTCCCGCCTGCTGAAGGAGCGGGTGATCTTCCTGGTGGGCGAGGTGAACGATCACGTTGCCAACCTGCTGGTGGCGCAGATGCTGTTCCTCGAGTCGGAGAATCCCGAAAAGGACATCCATCTGTACATCAACAGCCCCGGTGGCGCGGTGACCGCAGGCCTTGCGATCTACGACACGATGCAGTTCGTCAAGCCCGACGTCAGCACCATGTGCATCGGCCAGGCCTGCAGTGCGGCGTCGTTGCTGTTGATGGCGGGCGCCAAGGGCAAGCGGTACTCGCTGCCCAATTCCCGCGTGATGATCCACCAGCCGTCCGGCGGTGCCCGTGGCCAGGCGACGGATATCGAGATCCAGGCCCAGGAAATCCTTTACCTGCGCCGTCGCCTGAACCAGATCTATGTCGACCATACCGGCCAGCCGCTCGAAAAGATCGAGCGGGACATGGAGCGCGACCGCTTCATGAGCGCCGAGGCGGCCAAGGAGTATGGGCTGATCGATTCCGTGCTGGATCGTCGGGCAGTCGACAGCGTCAAGTCGGCCTGATCGAGCAGTTGCCAGGCTGTTTTTCCCGGGTTCCGCGTCTGGATTCAGGCGCGGAGCCCTGTGTTATTCTCGGACCGAAAACCGAGTTACAGGCAGGATCACGAGCATGAGCGACGAGCGGCAGGGGCGTTCCACCGACAGCGGCAAGATTCTCTACTGCTCCTTCTGCGGCAAGAGCCAGCATGAGGTGCGCAAGCTGATCGCGGGTCCCTCCGTGTTCATCTGCGACGAGTGCGTGGAGCTCTGCAACGACATCATCCGCGAAGAGCTGGAAGAGAAGGCAGCCTCCGGGCGCACGCAGCTGCCGAAGCCCCGCGAGATCATGGAAACGCTGGACCAGTACGTGGTCGGGCAGACGCGCGCCAAGAAGTCGCTGGCCGTAGCGGTCTACAACCATTACAAGCGGATGGAGTCGCGCCAGAAGAGCGACGAGATCGAACTGGGCAAGTCCAACATCCTGCTGATCGGACCGACCGGCTCGGGCAAGACGCTGCTGGCGGAGACGCTGGCGCGGCTGTTGAACGTGCCTTTCACCATCGCCGACGCAACCACGCTCACCGAGGCCGGTTACGTTGGCGAGGATGTCGAGAACATCATCCAGAAGCTCCTGCAGAAGTGCGACTACGACGTCGAGAAGGCACAGTCCGGCATCGTCTACATCGACGAGATCGACAAGATCTCGCGCAAGAGCGAGAACCCGTCGATCACCCGCGACGTGTCGGGAGAGGGCGTGCAGCAGGCCCTGCTCAAGCTGATCGAGGGTACGCTGGCCTCGGTGCCGCCGCAGGGCGGGCGCAAGCATCCGCAACAGGAGTTCCTGCAGGTCGACACCAAGAACATCCTGTTCATTTGCGGCGGTGCGTTTGCCGGTCTGGAGAAGGTGATCCAGCAGCGTTCGGAGACTACCGGCATCGGCTTTTCCGCCGAAGTGCGGTCCAAGGAGCGCACCACCAATCTGGGCAAGGTACTGGCGGAAGTCGAGCCGGCCGATCTCGTCCGCTTCGGTCTCATTCCGGAATTCGTGGGTCGCCTGCCCGTGGTGGCGACGCTCGACGAGCTGGACGAACCGGCGCTGGTGAAGATTCTCACCGAGCCCAAGAACGCAGTCACCAAGCAGTTCCGCAAGTTGTTCGAGATGGAGGGCGCCGAGCTGGAGTTCCGTCCGGAAGCCCTGCAGGCCATCGCTCGCAAGGCGCTCAAGCGCAAGACGGGAGCACGCGGTCTGCGCACCATTCTGGAGCAGGTGCTGCTCGATACCATGTACGAATTGCCGTCGCTTGAGCACGTCAGCAAGGTGGTCGTCGATGATACCGTGATCGATGGTCAGGCCGAGCCCTATCTGATCTATCGCGGCAACCTGCAGCAGCGGGCGGTGGGGGATGGTGGCGGCGCAGCCTGAATGCATCGGCAGCCTGATGGAAGAGCCCGGCCCGTGCCGGGCTTTTTCCTTTTTCCAACGCCTGTCGCGGCCTTGAGCGGGTGGCTTGCTGCCTCCACTTGACGGGATGGTGTCTCCGGCGCAGTGTCGGGGACAGGTCTGATTTGAGAAATTTTCATGGCAAAGAACGCCTCTTCGACCACCGTGACCGCCGGAACTCCGGCACCGCTCGATGCGCTGCCGGTGCTGCCGCTGCGCGACGTGGTGGTTTATCCGCACATGGTGATTCCGCTGTTTGTCGGCCGCGACAAATCCATGCGCGCGCTCGAGCGCGCCATGGAAGGCGAGCGCCAGATCCTGCTGGTGGCCCAGAAGAGTCCCGACATCGACGACCCGGGGATCGCCGATCTGCATCAGGTCGGCACGCTCGCCGGCGTGCTGCAACTGCTCAAGCTGCCCGACGGCACCGTGAAGGTGCTGGTCGAAGGCCAGGCCCGTGCTGCCATCGAGGATTACCGGGACGACGGCGGCATGCTGACGGCCCGTTCGCACGTGATCGAGCCGGTATACAGCTCGAAGGAGCGCGAGCTCGACGTGGTCTCCCGTACCCTGACGTCGTTGTTCGAGCAGCTGGTCAAGCAGAGCCGGAAACTGCCTCCTGAGGTACTCGCCACCCTGTCCGGGATCGAGGATCCCTCACGTCTGGCGGATTCGATTGCGGCCCATCTGTCAGTACGCATGGCCGACAAGCAGAAAGTGCTGGAAACGGCTGATGTCGGGCAACGCCTTGAGCTGCTGATCGGCCTGGTCGACGGCGAAATGGACCTGCAGCAGGTGGAAAAGCGCATCCGCGGACGCGTGAAGTCGCAAATGGAGAAGAGCCAGCGCGAGTACTACCTCAACGAGCAGATGAAGGCGATCCAGAAGGAACTCGGCGAGGGCGAGGAAGGCTCCAGCGAAGTGGAGGAGCTGCAGCGCAAGATCGATGCTGCCGGCATGCCCAGGGCGGTGCTGGCCAAGGCGCGCCAGGAGTTCAACAAGCTCAGGCAGATGTCGCCGATGTCGGCCGAGGCGACCGTGGTGCGCAATTATCTCGACTGGCTGGTGGGCGTGCCGTGGAAAAAGCGCTCCAAGGTGCGCAAGGATCTTCAGCTCGCCCAGGAGGTGCTCGATGCCGATCACTTCGGCCTGGAAAAGGTCAAGGAGCGCATCCTGGAATACCTCGCCGTACAGCAGCGTGTGAACGCCATGAAGGGGCCGATCCTCTGCCTGGTGGGGCCGCCGGGCGTGGGCAAGACGTCGCTGGGCCAGTCGATCGCCAAGGCGACCAATCGAAAATTCGTGCGCATGAGCCTCGGCGGCGTGCGCGACGAGGCGGAGATCCGCGGCCATCGCCGCACCTATATCGGCTCGATGCCCGGGCGCATCGTGCAGAACTTGAACAAGGTCGGCGCCAGGAACCCGCTGTTCGTGCTCGACGAGATCGACAAGATGTCGATGGACTTCCGCGGCGATCCGTCTTCGGCCCTGCTGGAAGTGCTCGACCCGGAGCAGAACCATGCGTTCAACGACCACTACCTGGAGGTCGATCTGGATCTTTCCGAGGTGATGTGGATCGCCACGGCCAATTCGCTGAACATCCCCGGCCCGCTCCTCGATCGCATGGAAGTGATCCGCATCCCGGGCTACACCGAGGACGAGAAGCTGGCCATCGCCCAGCGCTACCTGTTGCCCAAGCAGCTGAAGGCCAATGGCCTGAAAGCGGAAGAGCTCAGCGTGGACGCGACCGCGGTGCGCGACATCGTGCGTTACTACACGCGCGAATCCGGCGTGCGCAACCTTGAGCGCGAGATCTCCAAGATCTGCCGCAAGGTGGTGAAGGAGATCACGCTGGGTGAGGTCGAGGCGGTCGCCAGCAAGGCGGGCACCGCGAAGGCCAAGTCGGCCAGAGTGAGGACCGGAAAAGCGCCTACTGGCGTGGTCGTGACGGGTGAAAACCTGGAGCACTACCTGGGCGTGCGCCGCTTCGACTTCGGCCGGAAGGAATTGCAGAACGAGGTAGGCCTGGTGACCGGCCTGGCCTGGACCCAGGTCGGTGGCGACCTGCTCAGCATCGAGGCTTCGGTGGTACCCGGCAAGGGCAAGCTGGTGCACACCGGCCAGCTCGGCGACGTGATGAAGGAATCGATCCAGGCGGCGCTCTCGGTGGTGCGTGCGCGCACCGAGGCCCTGGGCATCGACCCCGAGTTCCACCAGAAGCTCGACATGCATATCCACGTGCCCGAGGGTGCCACGCCGAAGGATGGACCGAGCGCGGGCATCGCCATGTGCACCGCGCTGGTGTCCGTGCTGACGCGCGTGCCGGTGCGCTCGGAGGTGGCGATGACCGGCGAGATCACCTTGCGTGGACGTGTGCTGCCGATCGGCGGTCTGAAAGAGAAGCTGCTGGCAGCCCATCGCGGCGGCATCACCACGGTGATCATTCCCGAGGAAAACAAGAAGGATCTGACCGACATCCCCGACAACATCACCGGCTCGCTGGACATCCACCCGGTGCGCTGGATCGACGAGGTGCTCGACATTGCGCTGGAGCGTCCCCTGCAGCCGGTTGCGCTACCGACCGGGGAGATCACCAAGGTCGAGGTCAAATCCGAAGATCCTGCCGGCAGTCCGTCGCGAACGCACTGATCCGGAACAATCCCGATGATGCGGAAAACGCCCGGCTGGTCCGGGCGTTTTCATTTGCTGCGATTGCAACATGGCCGCGTTTCCGACGGCATTTCCATCTTGCGTGTCAAGCACCGGCGGACTGGTTCGCGAACCCGGCGATATCGCCGCAAAGCCTTGCTGCAACTTGTATTGCGGATTCGCGTGAGCCACTGGTATAAAGGCGTACCGCAATCCCCGCGCCTTCGTTTTTCGCGCAGTGATGCGGGATAGCGGACGGCGCCTAGCGGAGCCAATCATCCATGTCGGCGTCGTCTCAGTCCCAACTGACCACGCGGGCCGCAAACCGTTTAAGGGAGTGTCTCAATGAATAAAACCGATCTGATCAATGCGATTGCCGACAAGGCCGAGCTGACCAAGGCCGATGCCGGTCGCGCCCTCGAGGCGTTCTTTGAAACCGTCCAGAAGGCTCTCAAGAAAGGTGACGACGTGTCCGTCGTCGGCTTTGGCACCTTCACTGTCCGCAAGCGCGCTGCTCGCACGGGTCGCAACCCGCGCACCAACGAGACGATCAAGATCAAGGCCTCGAAGGTTCCGGCTTTCAAAGCTGGCAAGACCCTGAAGGATGCCCTAAACTAAGCGGCTCGCTGCTTGGTTTCGGGTGCTTAGCTCAGCGGTAGAGCGTCGCCCTTACAAGGCGAGGGTCGTAGGTTCGAACCCTACAGCACCCACCAGAAAAAATGCGGAGCGGTAGTTCAGTCGGTTAGAATGCTGGCCTGTCACGCCGGAGGTCGCGGGTTCGAGTCCCGTCCGCTCCGCCAGAGTTAGCAAGGGCGCCCGCGTGGCGCCCTTGTCGTTTACAGGATGCGCTCAGCGCGCAAGTCTCACGTAACCGGGAAAGTCTTCCATGCTGCAGGCACTGCGTACCAAGCTTCACGGGTGGCCGTCCATCGTCATTCTGGGCATCTGCGTATTCGCCATCTCCTTCTTCGGCATCGAGTCCTACTTCATGTCGCGCAACGACACCTTCGTGGCGAAAGTGGGCAAGCAGGAAATCAGCCAGCAGCAGTTTACCGAGCGCGTGAACCAGCTGCGCCAGCGCGCCAGCGCCGAGCAGGGCGACAGCTTCGATGGCAGCGTGTTCGAGCAGCCGGCGACCAAGCTGCAGATCCTCAACCAGATGATCGATGAGAAAGTCCTGGACAAGGCCAACGCCGATCTCGGCCTGGTGGTGTCCGATCAGGCGGTGCGCGATGTCATTGCCTCGATCCCGTCCTTCCAGCTCGACGGCCAGTTCGATCCCACGACCTATCGCACCGTGCTCTCCATGCAGGGCAAGACGCCTGCCATGTTCGAGAGCGAGATTCGCGCGTCGCTCGAACCGGGGTTGATTCCCGAAGCGATCACAGCCGGCACGATCGTCACCGATAGTGATCTGGATCGTTACATCAATCTGCGTCTGCAACGCCGCACCGTGCGTTACGCCCCACTGCCGCAGCCGAAGATCGATGATGCGCCGGTGACCGATGAGCAGATCGGCAATTATTACGCGCAGCACAAGGGCGAGTTCGTGACGCCGGAGCAGGTGTCGCTGCAATACATCGAAATCAACCAGGCGGACGTCAAGCCCGAGGCGCAGCCCACCGACGATGAACTGCGCAAGCGCTACGAGGATGAAAAGCAGAAGTTCGTGCAACCCGAACAGCGCCTCGTCTCGCACATCCTGGTCGACGTACCCAAGAACGCCACGCCGGACCAGCAGAAGGCCGCACTGGCCAAGGTCCAGAAGATTGCCGCGGAAGCCAATCCCACCGATTTCGCGCAGTTGGCGCGGAAGTATTCGGATGATCTGGGCTCCAGGCGCGCCGGTGGTGATCTCGGCTGGCTTGAAAAGGGTGTGGCCAACGCGGCGTTCGACGATGCCCTGTTCCGGATGCAGAAGGGTCAGATCTCCCAGCCCGTGCTCTCCGACGAGGGTTACCACATCATCTGGCTGCGCGACGTGCGCAGCGGCACCGCCAAGCCGTTCGAGGAGGTTCGCGACGAGCTGGCCAAGGAGGCGCAGTCCGGGTCGCGCGAGCGCGCCTTCAACAAGCTGGCCGGCAAGCTGACCGACATGACCTACCAGAGCCCCGCGTCGCTCGAACCTGCTGCGCAGGAGCTCGGCCTGGCGATCAAGTCCACCGAGCTGTTTTCGCGCGCTGGCGGCAAGGGCATCGCCGCAGATCCGAAGGTCCTCAAGGCAGCCTTCAGCGACGACGTGCTGGCACAGGGCAACAACTCGAACCTGATCGAGCTGGGCACCGGTCATGCGGTGGTGATTCGCGTGGACAAGCACATCCCGGCGGCAACCAAGCCGTTGGCCGAAGTGAAGGACCGCGTGCGTCAGCTGGTGCTGGCCGAGCGCGAGACTGCGGCCGCGAAGAAGCAGGCGGACACCTTGCTTGCCCGTCTCGACAAAGGCGAATCCTTCAACACGGTGACGAGTTCGGTCCAGGCGACCGTGAAGAGGGTGGAAGGCATCGTTCGCACTCAGCCCGGGCTGCCGCCAGAGCTTGAGCAAAAGGCATTCCTGATGCCGCATCCGGTCGATGGCAAGCCCCGGTTCGCCGCGGTGAAGATGGCCGATGGAAGCTTCGCGCTGCTGGCGCTGGACAAGGTGGAAGGGGCGGACATGAGCAAGATTCGCCCCGAGGACCTCAAGATGCTGCACGGCCAGATGGTGAAGGCCTATGGCAACGAGGCCGCCCATGAGTTCATCGAGCAGGTGAAGGCCAGGAGCGAGATCACCATTGCCAAGGACCGGCTCTGATCCCTGGCGTTCGATTCCGTACCAAATGACAGCAAGCGGCCATCGGGCCGCTTGCTGTCTGGCCGGAGGCTGCGAAGGCGAGGCGCGGCTAGTCGGGGGCGTGCAGTCGCAGCACCTGGCCGGGATGTACCTGGTCGTCGCGCAGTCCATTCCATCGCTTCAGCTGCAGCACGCCCACGCCGGCGCGCCGGGCAATCACCCACAGGTTCTCGCCGGGCTTCACCGTGTGGTTTGGATAGGTTTGCGCCCGTGCGGGGACTTTGCCCGAACCGGATACAGCATCCGACGCGCTGACCTCGTGCATCGCCTCGACAAAGCGATCGACCCGATTGCCCGGGAGCATCAGCGTCGGCGCCATGCTCGGATCGATGCGATGGTTCAGGAAGCCCGCGTTGTAGTCGCGCAGCGCATCGATCGACATGCCTGCATGCCTGGCCGCGGTCTCCAGCGACATCGGATGCTCGATCGGCACCGCGACCAGCCGCTGGTCCGCCGGCAGCGTCGGAAGCTGCACATGGAAGCGATCGGGTTCGCGTACCACGCAGGCGATGGCGAGCAGTTTGACGAGGTGCTCGCGGGTCACCTTCCTCACCGGCAGACCGGGGATCACCGGTTGTTCCGGGGGCGTTCCGAACCTGGCAAGCAGCCTGCGCACAGCGAACTCGCCGGCGTTGTAGGCGTAGTCGGTCAACCGCCAATCGTGGAACTGGTCCTGGTAGCGACGAAGCATCGTCATCACCGCTTCGGTCGCTGTCGCCATGTCCAAGCGCCCGTCGAAATGGCGGTTGACGGGCAGCCCCAGCGATCCTGCCGTGATCGGCACGATCTGCCACATGCCGGCTGGTTGCCGTCCGCGGCCGCGCACGGGCAGGTAGCGACTCTCGACCCAGGGCAGCAGCACGAATTCACCCGCCACCCGATGCTTCTCGGCGATTCCCTGGATGAAACGCAGCCGCGGCAGCGAATGTGCCAGACGTTGTTCGAACCCGCGGGGATTGGCGGTAAAGCGATGAGCCCAGCGTTGCACGGCCGGATCACTGTCGCAGTCGGCCATGGCAAAACTGGCGCGCAGCCGCGACCATGCATCGGCAGCGGGCGTGTCGGAGGGCGTGACCACCGCCTGCACGGGCTCCGTTGTCGCCGTGGCGCCGGGGATCGTGGCGGCCGGAGGCGGTACCGGCAAAGGTTTGGGCATGGGAGCCGCACACGCCGCCAGCAGGGCCGCCAGCAGCGTGGCCAGCGGACGGTGCAGCCGGGTCCGGGCCAGGGTCATCCGCGGAACTGGTCCTTGGCCGCGCGCAGCGCTGCGAAACGGGCGATGCGATCGCCGCCGGCCATGCCCCATGCCGTCGCCCACGCCACCAGCGCGGGTTGATCCACGCGCAGGAAAGGATTGGTCGCCAACTCGCCACCCAACGATGCCGGCAAGGTGGGCTGGCCCCCTTCACGCAGGCGCGCGACCTCGGCCAGTCGTGCCGACAGTGCCGGATTGTCGCCATCGACGGTTGCCGCGAAGCGACCGTTGGCGGCGGTGTACTCGTGGGCGCAGCACACCAGGGTTTGTTCGGGCAGCTGGCCGAGGCGGTCGAGCGAGGCGAGCATCTGCGCGGGAGTGCCCTCGAAGAGGCGGCCGCAGCCGAGGCTGAAAAGCGTGTCGCCACAGAAGAGGCAGCCCTCGCCGGCATAGGCGATGTGGCTGAGTGTATGCCCGGGGACGGCCAGCACCTGGAAGCGTGCGGCAGGTGCCGAGAACACCACGCTGTCGCCGTCAGCGACCCGGACGTCGACCGCGGGGATGCGCGGATCGTGCGGCGCATGCACGGTGGCGCCATGGCGATGGCGCAAGTCAGCCACTCCCCCTATGTGATCGTGATGGTGGTGGGTCAGCAGAATGGCCCGAAGCCGCAGGCGACATTCGGCCAGCGCGCGCTCCACCGCTGCACTCTCGCCGGGGTCCACCACGATCGCGTCACCGGTCTCGTCGTACAGCAGCCAGATGTAGTTGTCGGCCAGGGCCGGTAGCGCAAGCAGGTGCACGTCCGTCTCCGCATGATGTTGCACGGCCATCCATCGTCAGCCGGGCGCGTCGGACCGCCGACTATAACCGTGGCTTTCGGGGTGCTCGTTAGTGGCGTGTTAATCCGGTCGGCATCGGATGGCGGCTGTCGGCGGCTGCCGATGCATTGCGCCAGCGGCTACACTCCTGTGGCCCACGATCGGATATAGCGCATGTCCGCAACCTGTCCCGACATCTATGTCAGCGCGCCCCTGCGGCGATTGCTGGAGGACGAAGCACGCGACCTGTCGCCGGAACTCCAGCGCTGTACCGGCAGTCATGGACTGCTGGTGACGGCCGCCCCGCAAGACCCGCCGCCAGGGCTTCCGCTGCTGGCGTGCTGGACGCACCTGCACCTGGCTGGCGAACGTTACGCTGGCGATCTGCTCGGTCGCACCGACGAACCGCTGCCGTTTCTGGACGATGCCTTCGAACTGGTGATCCTGCGCCATGCGCTGGAGGCGGCAGCGTTTCCTCAGCCGTTGCTGGAAGAGGCGATTCGCGTGCTGTCTCCCGGCGGTCTGCTGGTACTGAGCGGGGTGCATCCGCTCAGTCTGTGGATGCCGTGGCTCGTCTGGCACGGCCGGCGCCAGTCATGGCGCCCGCGCATGCCCCTGCAGGTAGGCGAGTGGCTGCGCCGCAGCGCGATGCAGGTGGAATGTGTGCGCCGCGTCGGCCACGTGCTGCCCGGCGGGGCAGGGACCTCGCGCTGGTCCGAGGCGATCGGTGGCGGCTATGTGCTGCTGGCGCGCAAGCGGCGCCGGGCCGTCACGCCGATCCGGCTGGTGCCGCGTCCGCTGCGCGCTCCTGCCGATGCCGGGCTCGCCCCCGGCGCACGACGCAACTCGGCCTGATTGGCCGGCATGAACGAGGATCGACGTTGACCGAAGTGGAAGCATTTACCGATGGCGCCTGTCTGGGCAATCCCGGACCCGGCGGCTGGGCCGCGCTGCTGCGCTCCAGGGGCACCGAGCGCATGCTGGCCGGTGGCGAGCCCGATACCACCAACAACCGCATGGAACTCATGGCCGCGATCGCGGCGCTGGAAGCCCTGAAGCGCCCCTGCAAGGTCCATCTCACCACTGACTCGCGCTACGTGATGCAGGGCATCGAGGAATGGGTGCCGAAGTGGCGCGCCAACGGCTGGCGCACGGCCGATTGCAAGCCGGTGAAGAACCAGGATCTGTGGCAGCGCCTGTCGGAGGCGACCGCGCCGCACGCGGTCCGCTGGCAGTGGGTGCGTGGACACAACGGGCATGTCGAGAACGAGCGTGTCGACGTGGCGGCCCGCGAGCAGGCCGAACACTACCGGAGCAAGGCATGAGGCAGATTGTTCTCGATACCGAAACCACCGGCCTGGAAGTACGCCAGGGGCACCGGCTGATCGAAATCGCCGGTCTGGAAATGGTGGAGCGGCGGCTGACCGGGCGTCGCTACCAGACCTATCTCAATCCCGATCGCGCGATCGACGAGGGTGCTCGCCAGGTCACCGGCATCGAGGACGATTTCCTGCTCGACAAGCCGCGTTTCGCCGACGTGGCGGAGGACTTCCTGGCCTTCATCGACGGCGCCGAACTGATCATCCACAACGCGGCGTTCGATCTCGGCTTTCTCAATGCCGAACTGGCGCGCCTGCCCGAACCGCCGGGCACGATCCAGCAGCGCTGCACCGTACTGGACACACTGGCGCTGGCGCGCGAACGCTACCCCGGCCAGCGCAACAGCCTCGATGCGTTGTGCAAGCGCCTGGGCGTGGACAACTCCGCGCGCGAGTTGCACGGCGGATTGATCGACTGCCACCTGTTGGCGGACGTCTATATCGCGATGACCTCGGGGCAGGTCGCGCTCGACCTGGGCTTGGACAAGCCGCGAGAGGAACAGCGCGCCGCCATCATCGTCCCGGTCGAACTGCGGCGCCGTCCGCGCGTGTTGCGCGCCGATGCGGACGAACTGATGGCCCACGAGAAGCGGCTGGATGCGCTGGACAAGAGTGCCGGCGGCACCAGCGTGTGGCGGCGAGAATCGCCTTCGGTTGGATGACCGTGCTCAGCTGAGGCGTACGAGGATCACGGTAAGGTTGTCGTTGCCGCTGGCTTCCAGCCCATCCAGCAGCAGGTGGTCGACGCACTCCTGGGCGGCCAGGTCGGTTCGCCGAGCCGTGCGGGCGAGGGCCGCATCATCCAGCCCCTCGGTCAGCCCGTCGGTGCACAGCAGGAAACCGGTGCCGGCCCGGCATGCGCCGCGTGCCACGCCAACATGGATCTGCTCGGCCGTGGTGATTCCCAGCGCCTGCGTCAGCACGTTGCGCTGGGGATGGCGTGCGGCCAGTGCAGGATCGAGACGGCCGGCGCTGATCAGTTCCTGCACCAGGGAGTGGTCGTGGCTGACCTGCCTGAAATGCTCGCCGAACGCGTAGATGCGGCTGTCGCCGACCCACACCAGCTCGTAGGTTTCCTGGTCAATCTTCAGCGCGGCCAGGGTGGTGCCCATCGGCAGCGCATCGTGACTGCGCCGGGCGTGCGATTCCAGCTGAACGGCGGCCCTGCGCACGGCGTCGATGAGTGGGGCGCCGCCGCGGATCTCCTCGACCACCGCGTCGCGCGCCAATGCCGACGCCACTTCTCCGTGCTGGTGTCCGCCCATGCCGTCGGCCACCAGGAACAGGCCCAGCGCAGGGTCGGCGTAATAGGCGTCCTCATTGCGCGAGCGGCGCAATCCGACGTGGGTTCCGTGTCCGAATTCGATCATGGGGGCTGGGCTGCCGGTCAATCAGGGCAGCATGCCGGATGCGGCCGCCTGTTGTCACGGCTCGCGGGCATGCGTATGATCACCGGCTCGCGCGGACCACCGTGTGACCCCTTTGGAGAGGTGGCAGAGTGGTCGAATGTACCTGACTCGAAATCAGGCGTACGTGTAAGCGTACCGTGGGTTCGAATCCCACCCTCTCCGCCAGTTGTACTAATGCCCTGATTTTTCAGGGCTTTTTTTGTTTCTGCAAGTTTGGGCGGTTGGTCAAACCGGTTGGTCAATTCCAACCTATCGACAAGGGCCACATCTACAAGCTCCTCAGCAACCGAACCTACCTCGGTGAGTTGCGGCACAAGGAGCAGTGGTACCAGGCGGAGCACCCGCCCATCATCAGCCGCGAACTGTGGGATGGCGTCCACGCGATCCTGGCCACCAATAGCCAGGTGCGCGGCAACGCGACCTGGGCAACCGTGGCGTATCTGCTCAAGGGCATCGTGTTCGGCAACGATGGCCGGGCACTGTCGCCTTGGCACACGACCAGGAAGAATGGCCGTCGGCACCGGTACGACGTGCCTCAGGGCGCCGCCAAGGAGCACATGGGTGCCTCAGGCCTGCCGCGACTGCCGGCCGCCGAACTCGAGTCAGCCGTGCTCGACCAACTGCGCGCGATCCTGCGTGCCCCGAATCTCCTGGGTGAGATGTTGCCGCAGGCGATCAAGCTGATCCAACCTTGGACGAGGCGAAGATCACCGTGGTCATGACCAGGCTCGACGCGATTTGGGATCAACTTTTCCCGGCCAAGCAGACCCGAACCGTGAAATTGCTGGTTGAGGAAGTCATCGTGTCACCCAACGACCTCGAAGTGCGGCTGCGTGCCAACGGCATCGAACGCCAAGTGTTGGAACTGCGCCCCAGAGCCGGTCGAGCAACAAGCGGAGGCAATGGCATGAGACATCCGTATCCAGAAGACCGGTGAGCCGGACATCCTGCAGACCGGCGACCGCAGGCTGCCCTTGTCCGTGCCGATTCAGATCAAGCACTGCAGTGGCCGCAAGTTGGTCACCCTGCAAACGGGGAAATCGCACCAGTCAGGCCGTGGGATGTGGCACCGACGCCATTGCACTGGAGCTGGCCAGGGGCCACCGCTGGCTGACGATGCTGGAATCAGGAGAGGCGAAATCCTTGAAGGACATCGCCACGCGGGAAGGGATCGATAACAGCTACGTGAGCCGGATGGTCAACCTGACCACGCTGGCACCCGACATCGTGGCGGCCATCCTGGACGACGCATTGCCGAACCACCTCACGCTGTTTGATCTGGCGATTGACCCGCCTACGCTGTGGATGATCAGCGGGAGCGACTGTGTTTGTGACCTCTTGGTTTTAGCTCAAATACCATCGGCCCTGTCTACGTATCAGGCAACGGCCCAGCCGGCATCGTCCATCGCCGCGGCCGCGGCCTCCGGAACCCCAGGCTGCCAGCGGGAAGCATCGAGCCGGCGCCCGGTGACCCCGGACGAGGCGTCCGAGGCCAGCCAAAGCAGCGGTGGCACGACGATGGCGGGATCGAGCAGATGGGCGCGCGCTTCGGCGGGGAGGCCGTCCGGGATCATGCCGGTTGCCGTGGCGCCGCCCGGGAGCAACGCGTTGACCGTCACTCCGGTGCCGTCCAGATCCTGCGCCCAGATGATGGTTTCCGACTCCAGCGCCGCTTTCGACGGGCCGTAGGGCGAGAAGCCGCGCCGGCGCATGGTGGCGTGGTTCATGGTGATGTTGACGATGCGCCCGCGGCCGGCGGCGATCATGCCCGGCACGGCCGCGCGCGCCATCAGGAACGGCCCGTTGACGTTGGTGTCGATCACCAGGCGCCAGACCTCGGGGTCGGTCTGCCAGAAGCGGGTCGGCTCGGTCAGAAAGCGCTCGCTGACGTATTTCATGCCGCGGCCGGCGTTGTTGACCAGCAGGTCGAGCCGGCCCAAGCGCTCCTGCGCCAGCGCCACCACGCGCGCGCAGTCCTGCTCGCGCGTCACATCGGCGATCATCGGGACGATACGGCCGCTGGCATCCTCTGCGGCGACGGCTTCGACTTCGGTCGTTTCACGCGCGGCGGTGGCGATCACCCGCGCGCCCGCCGCGGCGAGACCCAGCACCATCGCGCGGCCGAGCCCGCGCCCGCCGCCGGTGACGATGGCCACCTGGCCCTCGAGCCGCCCTGCGCTCACCGGTTCAGCGCCTGCATCTGCGGCGCGGCGTAGCGCGGGCCTGCGGCGGCACCCGGCGGCAGGATGCGGTCGATGCGGGCGCGATCCTCGGCGCTGATGCGCACCTCGAGCGCGCCGACATTCTCCTCCAACCGGCTGCGCTTCTTGGTCCCCGGGATGGGCACGATGTCCTCGCCCTGCGCCAGCAGCCAGGCCAGCGCGAGCTGGGCCGGCGTGCAGCCCTTCTCCCGCGCCATCGCCTCGATCTCCCGCACCAGGTCGAGGTTCTTCTGGAAATTCTCGCCCTGGAAGCGCGGCGAGTGGCGGCGGTAGTCGTCCTCGGGCAGATCCTCGATGCGGCGGATCTGCCCGGTGAGGAAGCCGCGCCCGAGCGGGCTGTAGGCGACATAGCCGATGCCCAGCTCGCGCACCGTCGGCAGGATTTCCGCCTCCGGCTCGCGGCTCCACAGCGAGTATTCGGTCTGCAGCGCGCTGATCGGGTGCACGGCGTGGGCGCGGCGGATCGTCTGCGGCGCCGCTTCCGACAGCCCGAGGTAGCGGACCTTGCCGGCTTTCACCAGCTCGGCCATGGCGCCCACGGTTGCCTCGATCGGCGTGTTCGGGTCGACGCGGTGCTGGTAGTAGAGGTCGATGTGGTCGACACCGAGGCGCTTGAGCGAAGCCTCGCAGGCTTGCCGCACGTAGGCGGCGTCCCCGCGAATGCCGAGAAACTCGCCTTTCTCGTTGCGGACATTGCCGAACTTGGTGGCCAGCACGACCTGGTGACGGCGGCCCGCGATCGCCTTGCCGACCAGCACCTCGTTGGTGAACGGGCCGTACATGTCGGCGGTGTCGAGGAAGGTGACGCCCAGCTCGATGGCGCGGTGGATCGTCGCCACCGCCTCGGCTTCGTCGCGGCCGGCGTAGAACTCCGACATGCCCATACAGCCCAAGCCGAGAGCGGAGACCTCGAGACCCTCCCGGCCAAGTTTACGCGTGTGCATCTGCAGGTACCTCGCTGTTCGCTTGCTGCCCTTGCATCAGAGCGATTGCAGTATGAAACGAACAGGATGGGGCAGTTCTGGGGTGTTCGCAAGCAAGCAAGCACGCACGAACGCACGAACACGGTCGTTGGACTGCGATACGGAGCCCGCCGCCCGAGCGGCCGTGGGTCTGGTATCCGGACACTGAAAGAGCCTGCCCGTGTGTACTGTGCTTGCACATCTGCATGCCAAAGGGGGATGTAAGTCGGTCTTCTGAATTTCGTGCCCCTGCCAATGCTGCAATCCAACCGCTTAACTCGTCCGCCGTTGATTTGTAGGCGTCGTCACCACGGCCCTTGCGGACTTCGGGCGCATCCGGGGGGGGGAGCGAGACCAGAGAGAAAAATGGGCAGGAGAGTGAGGTAAGCAGCCTGGGCCGGATGCCGAAGTCCGCAGGTTTTCCGCAAGAACCCTCCGAAGAACACGCGGAAGTCGGCGAGATCAGGATCGGGTAGGGGGCCGGGTTGCCCCGGCCGCCCTCCCACACCACCGTACGTGCGGTTCCGCATACGGCGGTTCCTGTCGATCTCCAATGTTCACGCGAACACAGTGACCTTGAGCTTGTTTCGTTCGATGTGTCGCCTGTCGTCTTTCGAACACCTCGATCACCTTCCGGGATGCCGTCCCTTCCAGTCTCGATCGCAGGCCCTCATCGTCCTTGCGGCTTCTGTTCTGAACGCGCAGAGATCACTCCTGACTTGCCACTGTGACAGGTTCTGCCCTTCATCGCTCCGGTCTCAGCGACTACTACGGCGCCTGCTGACTTCTGCCCCTCCATCCCCTCACCTCGCGATGACGATAGCCTTTCGGCAGAGAGGCAGATCTCCCAGGGTAAGACGCGTGACTTTCATGCTTACGCCAGTCGGAAAGCTGGGCGGCATAGAGGCCATTGCGGCGTAGCCAAGCCCCTTGCTCGCCATGGGCCAGGGCGTCAGCTTCGGTCAGCAAGCGCTGTTTCTCAGCCGCGCTGAAGCGGCGGCGGGTACGTTTTTCCAGTCGCGGGTCAGGCGTGATCTCGGCGGCGAGGGGTGAATTGGTGGTCATCGGTGTACTCCAGCAGCGGAGCCCATTTGTTATACCTGATTCCGTGAATCAGGTAACCACGCCGCCGCTACCTTTGGACGTCCATACGTCCAAAGCAAGAAAGTGGCCTGGCCGCGGTCATTTTGACCGGCGAGACTGGGCTCGACGGAGGGGTCGGGGCAGTCAGCGTGGCGGGATGAGGCGATGGAAGGCCGGATTTTCAGCGGCCACGCATGCAGCGTCCTCGCGGTGGAGCGCGCGGCGGGCGGGTGGCGTTGTTCGCGCGTGGTGCCGCTATGCCGGGACGGCGTCGAGCGCCGGCGGCTCGGTGCGCGTCCAGTCGTCGTACAACGCGCGCCATACGACCAGCGCCGGGCAGTGCTGGCCGAAGTTCAGCGCGATGCGACGCGCATGGACAGCCAGCTGCGCCGCCACGCGCATCGTTTCCTGCATGACGGTTTTCAGTCGGCGCCGCTTGGCCGGGTGGCGCAGGGGTGCAGCCTTCGTCAGCAAGGCTTGCTGGCCGATCAGGCGCAGGATGTTGTAGGCCACGGCGGCAAGGCTGAGCACCAGCGTATTGGTGTCGAACTTGCCGCTGGGCAGGCGCTCCAGATCGAGGTCGGTTTTGAACTCGCTGTGGAACTGTTCGTGGGTGCCATGGGCTTCGTACAGCGCGATGATGGCCTCAGCCGGCAGGTCGAGCGTGGTTTCCCAGCCCTCGATGGTGACCTCCGGGAACAGCAGCACGGTGCCATCGGCCTTGCGGGTGCGCTCGGTCAGGCGCAGCACGCGGCGCAAGGCGACCTTGCGGTCGTCCTCCAGCGTGATGACGCGTCCTTCGGTCACCCATGTGGTGGTGCGTTTGCCGGGGCGCGGCATGTCCCACTCTGCGCTCGTGTCGGCGCGCTTGTCAGCGGCACACCCCTCGACATCGAAGCGGCGCGGGTTAGGGTCTTTGACTGCGTAGGCCAGCTGGTGCTCGATGTAATCCGGCCGGAAATGCAGCACTTCGTCCAGCACCGTGCGCGCCATGGCCCGGAAGCCGTGGCCGCTCATCTCATTGGTGGCGTAACCCATGCGGCGCAAGGCGGACAACACCGCGTTGTTGCTCATGGGCCGTTGCGGGCTGCGCGCACTGGGGAAAACGTAACGCCCGCGCCCGCGCCCGGTCAGCGGATGCAGCTCGCGCAGGATCGCCACGGCTTGCGGCGACAGCGGTACAAGGTGCGGCTCGCGCATCTTCATTTTTTCGGCGGGGATGTTCCACTGTGCTTTGTCCAGGTCGAACTCGGCCCACTCGGCTTGCCGTAGTTCGCCCGGTCGCACGAACACCAGCGGGGCCAGCCTTAACGCGCACTTCGTCACCAGCGAGCCGTTATAAGCGTCCATCGCGCGCAGCAGTCCGCCGATGGCGGCCGGCTCGATGATGGCCGCAAGATGGATCTGCTTGACCGGCGGCAATGCGCCGCGCAGATCAGCAGCGGGATTGCGTTCGGCACGTCCGGTGGCGATGGCATAACGCAATACCTGCCCGCAGTTCTGCAACACGCGGTGCGCGGACTCGACCGCGCCACGGTCGACAATGCGATTGACCATCGTCAGCAGTTCCTTTGCCGTGACGTCGGCAATCGGCCGCTTGCCCAGCCACGGGAACACGTCGTTCTCCAATCGCAGCATGATCCGGCTGGCGTGCAACTCCACCCATGTTGCCGACTGCTTCGCGTGCCACTCGCGCGCCACCACTTCAAAGCTGTTCGCCGCGCGTTCCTCGCCGGCAGCTTTCGCGGCCTTGCGCTGCTCGCCCGGATCGACGCCAGCAGCCAGCAACTTGCGCGCCGCGTCGCGCTTGTCGCGAGCATCTTTCAGGCCGGTGTCGGGATAAGTCCCCAGTGACAGCAGCTTTTCCTTACCCCCGGTGCGGTACTTCAAACGCCACCAGCGCGAGCCGTTCGGATTCAGCAGCAGGTACAGGCCACCGCCGTCCGCGAGCTTCTGCGGCTTGTCTGCGGGCTTGGCATTGCGGATGGCGGTATCAGACAGCGGCATGGGGGTAACACCATGCGAGGGCAGGCCTGTTACCCCTGAAGTTACCCCCTGTTACCCCCGAATGGCAATGGACGGGCTTGGACAGCATTGGGCACAAAAAAGGCCGGAACCGTTGCTGTTGCTAGGGTTGCCGGCCTTCGTTGGACTGCGTTGGAGCTTGTAATGGTGGTGGGGTGGAACCCTGCGCCAAACCTATGTAACTCAGCGCCTTAGAGCCGCTGCGAACTCCTGCGGAAAGGTGCGGAATCCAGCCCCTACTGCTGAGAATCCTATCAGTTCTGCCCGTCCGAGGTCACCAGACAAATGCATCGTGCAGGACGCTAGTTCGATTCCCATTTGAGGAATTGAACCCGCGTCCGAAACCAGTCAAGCCAGCCGCACTGGGCGTGCAATCTTCGGTCTTCGAGCTTGGCTGGCGGTCTGGAGGTTGGCCGACTTGGAGAGGATTCGCAGCATCGCCTGGTTGTGATGGTAGTCCCGGAAGGCGTCCGCAACTGCCTTGTCGACGAAGGTGGGCGTCGTCTGCCCGTCAGCCGGGGCGGACACGATTCCGTCTGGGATGTCACCTGACCAGCCCCTGGCTGCCCGAAAGCCACTGACGATGTGCGAGAAGTTGGGCCAAGCATGATCCAGATGGGAGTCGTCGATGCTGACCATCACGCCAGTAAGTTCGCACGCAACCAGCCCATGAGCGTCCCCATGCTCTGCGAAGGCACGCTTCTTGGCCAGAACGAGATCGAGTGCCACAGCCTCCCGGCATGCCCCGTAGAAGTCCTTCGACCGGTCCCCTGGTAGGCCTTTGACGGCCCAGATGTACGAAAAGTCCGTGGCGGACCCGTCCTGGCGGACCACCCAGAATCCGGAGTTGCTCCAGCCGGTCCCGGTATTCAGGCGCCGCTCGAAGTGATCGATCTGGCCGCAACCCTTCGCCGGTTCACCGACCTCGTCAAGAATCGGGTCGTATCGTTCGATGAGCGCCACGAGGTCGGCGTGGTCCTCTGGTTCAGAGATGCGATCCCCGTCCTGGTACCGGTGTAGCAGGGCCTTGTAATGGTCCAGTGCGCTTTTCTGGGTCCGGAAGCTGCGGGTTCCGATCTCGACTGGTTTTGCCATGCCTTCTTCTCCTCACCACTGATTCCAGAGATCAACCGCTGCTTCGACAAGTGCATCACAGTCCGTTTGAGACCAGCAGGTGTGGTAACCATCACGCAGCAAGTAGTACTGTTCGTTCGCGCAAACCAAGTCTGTTTTGCCAGCATCCTGCCGATACCAATTCAAGATGTTGGCCACGCAGTCCTGATAGCTGGTCGTGAACTTCTCGTTTGGTACGTTGTACAGAAAGCCCTCGATGTAGTACGAAGGCGCGATACCAGTTTTGATCAAGCCATCTTCGACCATCCGGCTGCGCATGTTCTTGAGCACGCGCACCATAGGTTTTAGCCACTTCGATGATGCCTGATGCTTTGCCGTCAGATTGGCCGAGTGCTGCTTCGGATAGTTCGCGATTCGCTCGCCGGCGGCGTTGAAGAAGCAGATGCCTTCGACGTACTCAGAGTCGCTCGCTGACCGGAATTTGAAGTAGCGCCGGAATTGCGTCGCGACAATCACGTCTGACTTGCGCCGTGAACCGCTTGCGTCGATGGCAATCGCCTTATCGCCGGCTTTCACGGCCGAGCCGTATTGCCGCTCAAGCACTGACAGCACGTCTCGTTTGAAATCGGTATGGGTGTAAGTCGCGTCGCTGAATGCCTCCTTGTAGACTGACTTTTCGTCATCGGACAAAGATTCGAGATCGCTGTGAAAGCAGTCGTCGAGCCGGATGACGATGTCCACATCGCTCTCGGCGTAAATATTCGTGTCGTTGCCGTACGAGCCTTGAAGGAACACCTTGAAGTTCTTGCTGGCATACGGCGTGGTGCTGGCCTCCAGAACGCTCTTGATCGTGTTGTAGGTGTTACTCGACTGTGTGATCGATCCCTGGTGGGACCACGTTTCGAGCTGCGATTCTGAAATTGGCATCTTCTTTCCCCTGGCTAGATCAAATGCTCGCGAAGTTGCTTCTCCCGCGACGCGAACGACTCCCGTCCTCGCTGAAACAAGATGCCCAGCTTCTTGAGGTCGTGCTCCAGCAGATCGGTCGCCATTTCAGGCGTGACGTAGGAGTCGTTGATACGGATGGTCAGTAAGTCAGGGAACAGAATCTGCCGCAGCTGATCCATCGACTGCGTGTTGATCTCCAGGGTCTTCTGCAGCAACTGGACGCTGACGAGATATTTCTTCGCCAGCCACATCAACAGGCTCGGCTTCGGGTCGGGGTAGATGCCCACGCCGACGCTCACCAGCCGGATGTCCTTGCGATCACTCCGAAGTGCCTGGACCGCATCGGCGATCGCGTACAGGGTCGGGTTGTTTGCGCAGTACCCGCCGTCGATCAGCTCGATGTCCTCACCCATTGAAGTCCTGACGATCGTCCGCTCGAAGAACGGATAGGCTGAGCACGATGCCTTGACGGCGTCTGCGATGCTCACGCCAAAACCCGGGACGAACGTGCCGACTTGGCCGTGCGCCTGCGCGACGCTGCCCTTGAAGATCATTGGGCGCTCGGTCAGCCACTTGGCCGTGACGATCCCGATGTCGGTCTTCACATCACTGAACGTTGCATCGCCGAAGACCTCGCTCGCTAGCTTCTTCAAGGCCTGCGACCTGGCCGGAGCGGTTTTCTGCGACATCACGGTAGGCACGTGCTTGCGGTACAGCTCCAGGATGGAATCGACGCTGTGACCGAGCGCGATCAGTGACGCGATGATCGCGCCCGTACTGGTACCGAAAACCAGATCAAACTTCTGGTGCAGAGGGCACCCGACCATCGCCTCGATTTCCTTGAGTACACCCAGCGTGTAAAAGCCCTTCGCGCCGCCGCCGTCCAGCGTAAGGACACGCAGTAAGGCGGACGCCCCAGGCTCATTTTTCGATTCCATCATTTTCAATATCCTCCCCACCGATCAAGAGCGGACGCAACGCCGATGATCATCGGCTCAGCCCTGAGCATGAGGCCGCTCCATCGTCCTTGGCTTCAGGTGAAGCTGGGTGAAGTTCTGCATGACCTCTGTACCGATCCTCTTGTCGCTGCGCCGCTTGTGGTTATCACAATACGACGCACACACAAATCAAAATAGAGTCATGGACAGATTCTAGAGCAGCTTATATACTTTCCACAATAACCCGTACAAGCATTCGCTAACCCGAACGAGCCAGCCAGGATGTCGAACGAACAGCTTGCAGATCTAACCCAGCCACAACGCGACCGGCTCGCGTTCGTGGAGTTGCGCGTGCGCTTCATTGGGGAGATACGCCGTCAGGACTTGGTCACGCGGTTTGGCATCCAGTCCGCCGCCGCATCCAGGGATCTGGCGCTGTACAAGGAGTTGGCCCCGGGCAACATCGACTACGACCCCAAGGGCAAGTCCTACGTCTTGGGGCCGGACTTCCGGCCCGTATTCGACTTTCCCCCAGAGCGGGTGCTGTCGTGGCTGACCCAGGGCTTTGGCGATGGTGAGCCGATGCGGCTCAAGGCGTGGGTAGCCAGCGAGAGCCCGTCACGGCTCACGCATCCGGATCTGGATGTGCTGGCGAGCGTGACCCGGGCGATCCACCAAGAGTGTCCGCTCGGCATCGAGTACCACTCCATCTCCAGTGGCCGCACCGAGCGGGAGATCGTCCCGTTCGCGCTGATCGACAACGGTCTGCGCTGGCACGTCCGCGCCTTCGACCGGAAGTCGCAGGAGTTCCGGGATTTCGTCATCACCCGGATCAAACGCCCCGTGCTGCTCAAGGGGCAGCCCGTCTCGCCCCACGAGGCCAGCGATCAGGACATTCAGTGGACCCGGATCGTCGAGCTGGAGCTGGTGCCGCACCCGGATCAACCTCGGCCAGAGATCACCGAGATGGACTACGGGATGGTTAAGGGGGCACTGAAGATGAAGCTACGGGCGGCCACCGCCGGATACATCTTGCGGCAGTGGAGCGTGGACTGTTCACCTGACCACAACCTGCGCGGGCACGAGTACCGGCTGTGGCTGAAGGACCACCTAGCTATTTACGGAGTGAAGAACGCCGTTTTGGCTCCTGGCTACCTCTCTCCCGATCAACAACGGATCGACGCCGATGCCGACTGACCACCAGGACTGACCCTAACGTGAACGTAGAGAACAAACACAACAAAAAGCTGGAGCGACTCGGGTTCAGTTATGAGCGCGGCGGCGTCCATACCGCCCGGACGATGATGCTCGCCGAGCTGCGCGCTCTGCTGTCCTTTGTGGACGTGGCCGACGCGACACGGGCCGACTATCTGGAAGCCATCCAGACTGCCAATTGCCTGGGCAAACGCTCGGGCAAGACGCGTACGTTGACCTTCCGGCACCTGGCCGACCTCTACGCGCTCGATCCCAGCTTGTTGGTGTTCCGCGCCCTGCGTTTCTTCTGGCAGCGTGATATGGACGGACAGCCGCTGTTAGCAGCGCTGTGTGCCTACTCGCGTGATCCCATGCTTCGGGCCACGGCTCCCTTTGTCTTGGGCTTCCAGGAAGGGGCAACCGTCACCCGTGAGGCGATGGAGGAGTTCATCGATGCACAAGAGCCGGGGCGCTTCAGCAAGGCCACGCTCAAGTCCACTGCGCAGAACATCAATTCGTCCTGGACCCAATCAGGTCATCTGGCTGGCCGCGTCCGCAAGGTGCGGGCCCGCGCTGTGGCGACGCCAGGTGCGGTGTCGTTTGCGCTGCTTCTTGGCTATGTCAGCGGTCTTCGCGGCGAATCGCTGCTCAAGAGTGATTTCACCCGAATCCTTGACTGCTCCTACGAAAAGACGATTGAGCTGGCCGAGGACGCCTCGCGCCGGGGCTGGATCTCGCTCAAGCGCGTCGGCCAGGTGGTCGAAGTGCTTTTCCCGAACCTGATCACTGCGCAGGAAATGGAGTGGCTCCGTGAGCAGAATTAAGCGATTGACCCAGTCTTACAGCAAGTACGTGGCTGTGCCATGGCGCGATGACGCTGCCGCCGCCCAGCGCGTAATTTTCTGCGTCTACCACGAGACAGAAGAGCTGCGCCTGCGGGCCAAAGTCGACGAGTTCGAGATCGCCACCCGGGCGGCAGGCCATGACTGGGCATTGTTCGACTTGACCAATTCGTTCCCGAATTGGCTGGCGTCCCAGCGGTACGCCAAGAGCTACTTCCAAAAGCCCAATCTGCTGTCCACGCTGCTGCCCAAGTACCTGAGCTACATCGAAGCCGAGTTCGAGACCTTCCTGCAAGACAAGAACGTCGGCGAAGAGTTTGTCGTGGCGCTCCAAGGTGTGGGCACTCTGTTCGGCTTCCTGAAGGTCAAAGAGGTCGTGGACAAGCTCGCTCCCAAAGTGAAGGGCCGTCTGCTGGTGTTCTTCCCTGGCAGCTACGAAGACAACAACTACCGCTTGCTGGATGGGTACGACGGGTGGAACTACCTCGCTGTACCGATCACCGCAGACAAAGAATTCTGACTAAGGGGAAGCACATGCTCAATCGCGACATTTACCAAAAGGACCCGTCGACTCGCAAGCTGGTCAACGAGGGCGTGGCCAGCGTCAACGACGAAAAAACCAACCAGGCACTGTCCGTCCTGCGGTACGAGCTCGAAACATTCGTCTGCGATGGCCAGTACGAAAAGGGCCTTGAGCACATCCTCGACGTCTACCTGAAGAACATCGAACAGGCCGAACAGCCCGCCGTTTGGGTCAGCGGCTTCTATGGCTCGGGCAAATCGCACCTGGTCAAGATGCTGCGGGCCCTCTGGGTCGACAGCGCGTTTGACGACGGCGCTACCGCGCGGGGTATCGCGAACCTGCCACAAGGCGTGAGCGATCAGCTCAAGGAACTCAGCACCCAGGCCAAACGACACGGCGGCTTGCACGCAGCATCTGGCACGCTGGGTTCCAGCTCGCGCGACAAGTCTGTCCGCATGGCCCTGCTGGGCATTTTGTTCAAGTCCGTTGGCCTGCCCGAGCAGTACCCAGTTGCACGCTTTGTCATGTGGCTCCAGCACGAAGGCATTTACGACGCGGTGCGGGGTCATGTTGAGAAGAGCGGCTTTGACTGGAACGAAGAGCTCGACAACTTCTACGTGGCCGAGGGCCTGCACGAGGCCCTGGTCAAGGCCAAGCCCAACCTGTTCACATCGCCAGCATCCTGCGTCGAGACCCTGAACAACCTGTACCCCTATGTGCAGGACGTCTCCAGTGGCGACATGCTCAAGGCCATTCGCCAGGCGCTGACCCGCGACGGCAAGTTCCCTCTCACCCTGGTGGTGCTCGACGAGGTGCAGCAGTACATCGGCGAAGACAGCCAGCGCTCCATTGATGTGCAGGAAGTGGTCGAGGCCTGCTGCAAGAACATCGGCGCCAAGATGCTGTTCATCGGCACCGGCCAAACAGCTGTCACCGGTACCTCCAACCTCAAGAAGCTCGAAGGCCGCTTCACTGTGCGTGTGGAGTTGTCCGACGCTGACGTCGATGCCGTGATCCGTCAGGTCATCCTGGCCAAAAAGCCCGAGGCAAAGGCGCCGGTTGAGCAGGTGATGCAGACCAACTTGGGCGAAATCTCGCGCCACCTGGCCGGCACCACCATCGGCCACCGCGCCGACGACATTCAATTCTTCCCGCAGGACTACCCGATCCTGCCGGTGCGCCGTCGCTTTTGGGAGAACACCCTGCGCGTGCTGGACCAGACCGGCACCGACAGCCAGCTGCGCAACCAGCTCTCCATGATCCACAAGGTCATCCAGACCAATGTGGACGCGCCGGTCGGCAGCGTGGTGCCAGCGGACTATCTGTACTTTGACGCAGCCGACAAGCTGCTGCAGTCGCGCATCCTGCCTCGCAAGGTGCATGAGAAGACCATGGTCTGGGCCAAGGGCACAGACGACCAGCGTCTGATGGCACGGTCCTGCGGCCTGGTTTTTCTCATCAACAAGCTGGCCAGCAGCAACAACGAAATCGGCATTCGTGCCACCGTCGACACCCTGGCCGACCTGTTGGTGGAAGACCTCACCAAAGGCTCCAGCTCGCTGCGCAGCAAGCTCCCGAGCGTGCTCGACAAGTGCGAGCTACTGATGAAGGTCGGTGACGAGTACCGCATCCAAACCGAAGAAAGCGCTGCCTGGAACGATGAGTTCCTCAGCCAGCGCAACAGCCTGGCCAACGAAGCCCACCGCGTGGACGCAGAGCGCGACGATCGCATCCGGCGCCGCTTCGGCGAGATGGTGCGCAAGCTGTCGCTGACCCAAGGCACATCCAAGGTCACGCGCGACATCTTCCCGGTGTTCGATGCCCAATTGCCGGGCGACGCCGCCGAGAAGGTCTGCGTCTGGGTGCGCGATGGCTGGAGCATCGACGAAAACTCTGTGCGTGCCGACGCTCGCCAGGCGGGCAACCAGTCGCCCACCGTGTTCGTGTTCATCCCCAAGCGCTCGGCTGATGACCTGCGGCACTACCTGATCGACTTTAAAGCCGCCAGCGCCACGCTGGACAAGCGCGGCGTGCCCAACACCGCCGAGGGCACCGAGGCCCGCTCGGCCATGGAGACCACCAAGCAGACCGCTGAAGGCAAGATCCGCGAACTGCTGCAAGAGGCCTTCTCTGGCGCCCGTGTTTTCCAAGGCGGTGGCAACGAGATCCTTGGCACCGACCTGCAGGAGATGACGCTGGAGGCCGCCACCAACGCGTTGCAACGACTCTACCCGCAGTTTCACATCGCCGACCACGCCGGTTGGCCCAAGGTCTACGAGAAAGCCCAGAAAGGGGCACCGGACGCACTCAAGAGTGTGGGCGACGACGGCGAGCCCGCCAAGAACCCGGTGTGCAAAGCCATCCTCGCCTTCATTGCCGGCGGCAAGAAGGGCATCGACATCCGCAAGAACTTCGAAGGCGCCACCTACGGCTGGCCGGGGGACGCGGTGGACGGTGGCTTGCAGGTGCTGCTGGTGGCCGGGCTGATCCGCGCCCAGGACGAAAAGGGCCAAACCATCGACCCGAAAGACCTGGAACGCAAGGTCATTGGCAAGACCATGTTCAAGGTCGAATCGGCAACCGTCTCGGCGGCGCAGCGCATCCAGATTCGCAAGGTGCTGCAGAAGGTCGGCCTCACAGCGAAGCAAGGCGAAGAGCTGGCCCACGTGCCGCAGTTCCTGGTCAGCGCGCAAGAGCTGGCCAACCGTGCCGGGGGCGAGGCCCCACGTCCGGCTCGCCCGGAAACGAAGGGGCTGGAGGAAATCCGCCTCACCGCCGGCAACGAGCAGCTGTTGGCCCTCTACAACCAGCGCGACGAACTCAGCGCCGCTATCGACACATGGACGGATCTGGCAGAGCGCATCGACAAGCGCCTGCCGGCTTGGAACACCCTCAAGCGCCTGCTGGCTCAGGCCAATGGGCTGTCGGGGGCTGAGTTCTTGGTGGCACAGGTCACGCACCTGGAGCAGCAGCGCCAGTTGTTGGAGGAACCTGATCCCGTCACGCCGCTGGTGGCCAGCCTCACTCAGTTACTGCGCGACGAGCTGAACCGCCTGCACACCGATTACCAGACCCGCCACAAGAATGGCATGGCGCGCCTGGACGCCGACACCAACTGGCAGCAGCTGGAGCCTGAGCAGCGCAACAGCCTGCTGGCCGCCCAGAAACTCACTCTCACCGACGCACCCAAGGTGCAAGTGGCCAACACCGACGAGGTGCTAGCTACGGTCGATCGTTTGTCGCTGTCTTCGTTCGCCGACCGCGTGGCCGCCATCGATTCGCGCTTTGACGCTGTGCTGGTGGCTGCTGCGGAGTTGATGGAGCCCAAGGCCCAGTTCGTCAAGCTGCCCAGCCGCACCATCAAGACCGACGAAGACATCGATGCCTGGCTGCAGGATGCCAAGCAGACCATCGCACAGGCCCTGAAAAATGGCCCTGTCATCCTTCACTGAGGCCTGATTCCCGATGATGCAAGCACTCAACAAAGACCTGCGCGGTGCGCTGGAGAAGACCGTCAAAGCGGCCCGCTCGGTCGCTGAAGCTGCTGCGCACGCGGCGGTAGACCAACTGGGCGTTGGCCACGACAAGCCGGAAGCGTTTCTGAGCGATGCCGAGAAGGCGCTGCGCAACCGCCTGCGCACCCACGGCAAGCAGCTCGGTGACGCCCGCGACTCGAAGAGCACCAACCCGACCTATGGCAAGCAAGAGGTGCAGCACCTGGCGCAAGAGGTGGCCTACCAGCAGTGGCACCGTATGCTGTTCGCGCGCTTCCTGGCCGACAACAACCTGCTGATGTACGACGGCGTGGCCGTCACCATCGAAGAGTGCGATGAGTTGGCCCCCGACGAAGGTGCCAAGAGTGGCTGGGAGCTGGCGGGCAAGCTGGCCGCCCGCATGCTGCCGCAGGTGTTCAAGCCCGGCTCACCAGTGTTCGAGCTGACCTTTGCGCCCGAGCACCAGAGCGAGCTGGAACGCTTGCTCAAGGACCTGCCCGACGCGGTGTTCAAGGCCAGCGACAGCCTGGGCTGGGTGTACCAGTTCTGGCAGACCGACAACAAGGACCGCATCAACAAGTCGGAGGTGAAGATCGGCGCAGACGAGCTGCCCGCCGTCACCCAGCTCTTCACCGAGCCGTACATGGTGGCCTTCTTACTGCACAACTCGCTCGGCGCCTGGTGGGCCACCCGGCATCCGGGCAAGCCATGTCCGGTCAACCTCGACTACTTCCGCACCCTGGAAGACGGCACGCCGGCAGCAGGAAAATTTGAAGGCTGGCCTGAGTCTCTAGCGGACTTCAAAATGCTGGACCCGTGCTGCGGTTCGGGTCACTTTCTGGTGGCCGCCTTCCTGATGCTGGTGCCAATGCGCATGGCAGCGGAGGGCCTGACCACTAAGGAAGCGGTAAATCGCGTCCTGGCCGAGAACATCCATGGGCTGGAGCTGGACCAGCGCTGCGTAGAGATCGCCGTATTTGCGGTGGCCTTGGAAGCCTGGCGCTATCCGGATGCATCCGGTAAGCCGCTTGGAGTGCGGGAGATTCCGCCGCCCAAGATCGCTTGTTGCGGCCTTAAGGTCGCGGCAAAGGCGCAGGACTGGGAGGCACTGGTGCCTGACGAAGCACCCAATGCGGAGTACGTCCGGCAGGAGTTGCGACAGCTTCACGCGAGCTTCGCCCGGGCGCCACTGCTGGGTAGTTTGCTTGATCCCTCGCGCAGTCTGAAGAACGACTTGGCGACCTCAAGCCACGAGACTCTCACTGCGCTGTTGGATAGAGCGTTGGCAACCGAGCGACAGACCGGCTCGACCAGTGACCTTCACGAACGTTGGGAGTTGGCTCTTAGCGCACAAGGCCTTCTGGAATCAGCTCGGTTATTGAGCGCCAAATATCACCTCGTAGCTACAAACGTTCCCTACAGAAGTAGCAATGATCTCGATCCGGTGCTCAACGAGTATTTCATCAAGAATTACCCGGAAGCACGAACCGCGATTGAGACCGTATTTCTGCTCAGATGCCTGGAGCTGTGCACCGATGGGGGAACATCCTGTCTCGTCCTACCACAAGATTGGCTATTCAAAACCTCCTATGAGGAAATGCGAAAGGGGTTGCTCACTGAAAAGGTATGGGGATTCATTGCTCTCCTGGGGCCAAAAGCTTTCCAGACGCCAATGTGGGACTTCAATGTCCAGATGCTGATCGTAAGCAACCCTTCCAAGGATGGAGGCGAGGCGAATATCGCATCAAATCAAATATGCGGCATTGACGTTAGCTCATTTAGGAGTTCAGAAGAAAAGTCTCTGCGAGTGCAAACCCAGGAAGTTCAGTGCATATCACAGACTGAGCAATTAAAGAATCCAGATACTCGTGTGTCACTTCAGACGCTGGCGGCTGGAACATTGCTAGGCAAGTTCGCCAAATCTGTGCAAGGAATTAAATCCGGGGATGACGGGCGCGTAAGCAGGCTCTTCTGGGAACTGGCTAAATTAAAGCCGAACTGGACCTACTATCAGAGCACTGTTCCAAGTTCTGAACAATTCGGCGGCCTTGAAGGTGTGATCTTCTGGGGTGACGACGGTCAAGGTCTCGCTAGGCGGCAAGGCAATAGAGCCTGGGGCATTAAAGGGCTGGCCGTAAGTCAGATGGCATCTCTGCCGAGTGCCATCTACTTAGGCGAGAAGTTCGATAGCAATATGACCGCAATTGTGCCGATCAATGAGGATCATTTTCTTCCTCTGCTTGCATACGGCCTTTCTGGCGAACTCTCCAAGGAAGTTCGCAAGATCGACGCATCCTTAAAGCCAACTAATGGCTCTTTTGAGAAGATCCCATTTGACCTGAAGCATTGGCAATCCATTGCAAGCGATCAATTTAGGACCGGGGCGCCAAAGCCTTTTTCGAACAATCCGACGCAGTGGATTTTTCACGGTCACCCGAAGTCAGCAACCGATCCACTGCAAGTAGCTGTTGCCCGATTGCTCGGTTATCAATGGCCATCTGAAATTGATGCAAAGATGGAGTTGTCAGATGAGGCGCGTACGTGGATTGCTCGCAGCAAAGCACTTACGAGTCATGCCGATAAGGATGGCATCGTATGCATTCCCCCCGTAGGGAGAGAGTCATCGGCGAGCGACCGACTTCTCAACCTGTTGGCCGACGCCTACGAAACCGAGTGGAGCAACGACGTACTGGCTCAGTTGTTGACCTCAGCCGATCACGCTGGCAAGTCGCTCGAAACATGGCTGCGCGACAGGTTCTTCATCCAGCATTGCGCGCTTTTCGGCAACCGGCCATTCGTGTGGCACATCTGGGATGGTCTGCGCGACGGCTTCGCCGCATTAGTGAACTACCACAAGCTTGACTACAAGGCGCTGGAGGCGCTGATTTACACCTATCTGGGTGACTGGATCAGCCGCCAGAAGCGCGATGCCGAGAGCGGCGTCGATGGCGCTCAGGAAAAGCTGGCCGCCGCTGAGGCGCTAAAGAAGCGCCTGGAGTTGATCCTGGCCGGTGAGGCGCCCTACGACATTTTCGTCCGCTGGAAGCCGATCGAGGAGCAACCCATCGGCTGGAACCCCGATCTCAACGACGGGGTCCGCTTGAACATCCGTCCCTTCCTTTCGGTGCCGGACGTAGGCAAGCGCGGCGCAGGTGTGCTGCGCGACAAACCGAAAAGCCTCCATTGGGAAAAGGACCGTGGCAGTGATGTGCCGTCCGCACCTTGGTACGAGCTTGGCCTGCAGTACGGCGGCAAGGTGGGCGACCGCATCAACGACCACCACTTGAGTTTGGCCGACAAGCGCAAGGCGCGGGAGAAGGCCAAATGATCAAGTCGGTCAACAACTACCCGGTCTCGCAGCTCTTCGACATCGAAGCGGGCGTGGTCTATGCGATCCCGCGCTACCAGCGCGAATACACCTGGAAGATGGACCAATGGGAGTCGCTCTTCGATGACGTTGAAGAGAACGACCCCGGGTACTTCCTGGGTTCGATCATCTGCATCAACCAGACCACCGACACCCTGGCGGTGCAGCGGCTGGAGGTGGTGGACGGCCAGCAGCGGCTGACGACGCTGTCGCTGCTGTTCGCGGCGCTGTACCAGTCGCTGAAGCGGCACGAGAAGGACCTGGATGACGATCAGCGCGTGGAGCTGATCAACCTCAAGCGCAAGCTCGTGCTGAAGAAGGGAGACGACCAGTTGCGCGTCATCCCGCAAATTCAGAACAACAATCAGAACGACTACCGCGCCGTCTTGTCCGACGTGGGCGTGATCAGCCCGTTCGATACGCCAGCCTACGCGGGCAACCGCAAGATCTTCCGCGCCTTCCGGTACTTCCAGGGTCGCATCGAAGAGATGGTGCAGGGCGAGAACGATCGCCTGGCGTCGATCATGGCCTTCCTCGACAAGGTGAGTCAGGCCTGCCTGGTGAAGATCGAGGTGGCCAGCCACGCCGACGCCTACACGCTGTTCGAGTCGCTCAATAACCGGGGCATGCCGCTCACGGCCATCGACCTGATCAAGAACAAGCTGCTGGCACGGCTGGAGACCACCGAGCCCGGCAAGGTGGACCACTACTTCGACGTCTGGAACAAGCTGCTGGGGTATCTGGGCGACGATTACAGCGTCCAGGAGCGATTCTTCCGGCACTACTACAACGCATTCAAAGACCCGCTGAACGTACCGTTCCGCAAGGACGAGGACAAGAAGAAGGACCCCCTGGGCCCGGTGGCCACAAGGTCCAACCTGATCCAGATCTACGAGAAGCTGATCAACCAGGACGCCAAGCACCACCTGCAGGCCATCCGTTCCGCCGGCCAGCTGTATGCACTGATGCTGGCCCGGAACACCGACGAGGCCTGGGCTCCGCTGGACAAGCCGCTGAAGGACCTGGACCTCATTCAGGGCGCCCCGTCTTACCTGTTGATGCTGTACCTGCTGGTGCGTCGTGAGGCGCTGGGCATCGACGTGGCGCAGCTGGAAGACATCGCGCGGCTGCTGGTTTGCTTCTTCGTTCGACGCAACCTCACCGATACGCCGCCCACCCGTGACCTGACGCGCCTCTTCATGGCCACCATCGACAAGGTGGCAGAGCTGTCGGGTGCCGCCGTGGTGACGACGATTCGCGACGAGCTGCTGGCGGTGTCAGCCAGCGACGAGACTTTCCGCAGCAAGCTGGAAGGCGCCATCTACGAGGAGAACGCCGGGGTCACCCGGTTTGTGCTGTGCGCCTTGGCCGAGCAGAGCATGACCAAGGAGACCTGGGTCGATCTGTGGAAGTACGAAGGCAAGCTCTTCGTGTGGACTATCGAGCACATCTTCCCGCAGGGCGACAACATCCCCGCGTCGTGGGTGACGATGATCGCGGGCGGAGACGAGAAGAAGGCCAAAGCCATTCAGGAAACGCATGTCCACAAGCTGGGCAACCTGACGATCTCCGGCTTCAACAGCGCGCTGGGTAACAAGAGCTTCCAAGAGAAGCGCGACCGCACCGACAGCAAGGGCCGTGAGGTGGGCTACAAGAACGGACTCAAGCTCAACGCCGAATTGGCAACGGCCGAGGCGTGGAGCGTGGCGCAGATCGACGCGCGGACCGCCACGCTGGTTGACCAAGTGATGAGCCTCTTCGCCATGACGGAGGGCCAGCCATGCGCGTGATCGAACATCTGGTCAAGACTCTGCGCGACTCGGCGATCTTCAACCCCGAGGTTCAAGTTGCGCCCTCGTGCATCCTGTGGCCCGACAAAGATCGCCAGTGGGAGGCTGTGATCCCGCGCCTGCAGAGCGAACTGGCCGAACTGCTGGTGCTGGGCGACTACACGCCCGAGAACCGCACGGGGCCGGCCATCTGGCTGCGCTGCGTGATTGCGGACAAGGCGCCCGATGTCACCCTGCCAGCCGACCAGGTGCCGGTGTTCTACCTGCCTGGCGTGAGCCGCCAGGACCTGCGGGCGATCGAAGACTGCCCGGACCTCTTGAAGCCCTTGGCCGAGCTGCAGTATCGGGGCGTCATCTGGTCGCAGGCGAACGCCAAGGACTGGACCATCATGGCCTTCCTGAAGTCCGACCAAGGTGGCATGGGTTTGGATGTGGCCCAGGACAACGATGCCAAGAACGCCATGCAACTGGCGCTGTACCGGCTGCTGGATGAAGAGCTTGAACTGCTCAAGGGCAAGCGGCTGGACAAAGACTACTTCAACACCTTGCTGACCGGCGGCGACCCGGTGCGCGACCTGCTGCAGTGGCTGGATCTGGGCGACGCGTTCCAGACGACGCGCGGTGCCAACGAATGGAGGGCGTTTGTAGAGGTATGCAAGTCACAGCTGGCGTTCAACCCCCAGGCCGATGGCGTACTGGCCGGTGCCAGCAAGTTGGCGACGCGCGAGGGACCCTGGCATTCAGTGTGGGAACGGTACAGCGAAGCACCGAAGCGTTACCCCAACATCCCGACCCGAATCCGCCAGTGCAAGCCGCCCGACCTGGGCATCTTCGACACGCCCGCAGAAAAGCTCAGCGGTTGGCCGCAATGGAACGAAGAGCAGGAGAAGTCGCTCCAGCATGAACTGCTGGGTTTGAGCCACCTGCCTGCGCACGAAGCCAGGAAGCGGTTGCTGGAACTGGAGAAGGCCCATGCGCTACGCCGTGAGCTGGTATGGGCCGAGTTGGGTGAATCGCCACTGGCGCTGGCCGCTAAGCACCTGGCAGTAGTTGCGGAGGTGACCAAGACAGCCTTGGCAGCCGGCTCGGTTGCGGACTTGCAGGCCGGGTATGCCACGCAGGGCTGGCGCGCCGACGATGCGGTGCTGTCAGCGCTGGCGTGTGTTGACAAGGCGGACGAAGTTGATGCGGTGACAGCCGCCATTCGCGCGATCTATCTGCCCTGGCTGGAGGAGTCTGCGCGCTACCTGCAAAAGCTGGTCGATGGATCGAGTTACCCCGGTGGAACGATCGCCAGCGCCAAGGCCTTCGCCGCCTCCAAGGGCGAGTGCGTGCTGTTCGTGGATGGCCTGCGCTTTGACGCGGCTCGCCGTCTCTCGGCAGCCCTTGAGACACGCGGTTGCCAGGTAGCGGAAGCCATGAGCTGGACGGCGCTGCCCAGCGTGACCGCGACCGGCAAGGCGGCTGCTTCGCCAGTGCGGACCAAGATCAGCGGCACCGACGACTGCGATGACTTCGAACCTTGCGTCGCTGCCACCGGCCAGTCCCTCAAGGGCGGCTACCACTTGAAGAAGCTGCTGAACGACAACCACTGGAAGGTGCTGGACCGTACCGAGAACGGTGACGGCCAGGGCAACGCGTGGTGCGAATTCGGCGATATCGATAGCGAGGGGCATGCGCGCGGCTGGAAGCTGGCCAAGCACATCGACCCGCTTCTTGCTGAGATTGCAGAACGCATCGGCGCCTTGTTGGCTGCCGGTTGGAACAGCGTTAGGGTGGTGACCGACCACGGCTGGCTCCTCATGCCGGGCAAGTTACCCACGATTCAAATGTCCAAGGACCTCACCGACAACAAATGGGGGCGCTGCGCCTCGATCAAGCCCGGCGCTTCCACCGGTGAGCGCTTGTACCCCTGGTTCTGGAACCCCCATCAGCAGTTCGCACTGGCCGACGGCGTGAGCTGCTATGGCAAATCCGTGGACTACAACCACGGCGGGTTGAGCCTGCAAGAGTGCCTGACCTTGGATCTGGTGGTGACTCGGAGCGGGAGCGCTTCGGCCAAGCAGGTGGCCGAGGTCACCGACATCGCCTGGAAGGGTTTGCGCTGCACGGTGGCCGTGGACGGCCAGTACGCGAATCTGTCCCTGGACATTCGCACCCAGGCGGGCGACCCGGCTTCCAGCGTGGTCGTGAGCGTGAAGCCGCTCAAGGACAACGGCACCGCATCGGTGGTTGTTGAAAACGAAGAACTGCAAGGCCGTGCGGCGTTTCTGGTCCTGCTCAGTGCGACCGGCGAGCTGGTGGCCGAAGCAAACACCGTGATCGGCGGAGGATGACGCATGATTGAACTGGATCAGATAGACAAGAAAGCCGCCTCGGTACTGGACGGTTACCTGGTCCGGAAAGACTTGGTCCGCACCTTCAGTCGCCAGTTTCCGGTCCCCACCTACGTTGTCGAGTTCATGCTCGGGCGCTATTGCGCCAGCACCGATCAAGAGGAGATCGACGAGGGACTCGAGATCGTGCAGCGCCAGCTCAAGTCCCGCACGGTGCGCGCCGGCGAGGAGGAGCTTTTCAAGGCCAAGGCGCTGGAAACCGGCGAGGTGAAGATCATCGACCTGGTGACGGCGCGAGTGGACAACAAGGGCGAGTACGTCGCCAGCCTGCCAAGCCTTCGGTTGACGGATGTGCGGATCAGCAGCGAGCTGGTCAACCAGCACGAACGCATGTTGACCGGTGGCTTCTATGCCGAACTGGGCGTGACGTTCGATGTGGCCATCGCCCAGGAGGCCAAAGGGCGTCCGTTTGGGATCACGTCGCTGCGGGAGATTCAGCTGTCCAAGCGCGACGTGTTGGACACCCTGACCAAGGCCCGTCAGGCGTTCACCACCGAGGAATGGAAGTGCTTTTTGCTCCGATCCATCGGCATTGAGTCAGGCGGGCTGAGCGACCGCCAGCGAAACGCCCTGCTCCTGCGCATGGTGCCCTTCGTGGAGCGCAACTACAACCTGGTGGAGCTTGGGCCGCGCGGCACCGGCAAGAGCCATCTGTTTCAGCAGGTTTCGCCCTATGCCCACCTGATTTCAGGCGGCAAGGCGACTGTGGCCAAGATGTTCGTGGAGAACACACCCAGGGGCCGTCGAGGCTTGGTGTGCCAGTACGACGTGGTCTGCTTCGATGAGGTGTCAGGCATCTCCTTCGACCAGAAGGACGGCGTGAACATCATGAAGGGCTACATGGAGTCCGGCGAGTTCAGCCGTGGCAAGGAGAGCATTCGGGCGGACGGCAGCATCGTCCTGGTCGGCAACTTCGACGTCGATGTGGAACACCAGCAGCGTGTGGGGCACCTGTTTGGCCCCATGCCGCCAGAGATGCGCGACGACACCGCTTTCATGGACCGCATCCACGCGTTTCTGCCGGGTTGGGACGTGCCCAAGATCAACAAGGACTTAGTCACCAACCATTTTGGCCTGGTCAGCGACTTCCTGTCCGAGTGCTGGAGCCAGCTTCGGAACCAGAGCCGGGTGAGCGAGTTGCAGAACCGTGTCTTCTTTGGCGGCGCCCTGTCTGGCCGCGACACGAATGCGGTCAATAAGACGGTCAGCGGCTTGCTCAAGCTGTTGTACCCGAGCTCGGATACTCCGGTTCCGGACGAAGACCTGGAATGGGCCGTTCGCATCGCCATGGAGGTTCGGCGCCGAGTCAAAGAGCAGCAGAAGCGTGTGGGCGCTGCCGAGTTTCGGAATACGCACTTCAGCTACATCATGGGCACCGACGGTGTGGAGAAGTTTGTGTCGACGCCTGAGCTGCAAAGCGACAACAGCATTGGCGGCGACCCGCTGGAGCCAGGTCAGGTGTGGACCATCAGCCCGGGTGGCGGCGAAGAAAACTCGGGCCTCTACCGCATCGAGGTCAATGAAGGCCCAGGCTCCGGTGTGAAGGTACTCAACAAGCCAATTCCACCCGCATTCCGCGAGAGCATCGGCTTCGCCGAGCAGAACCTATACGCCAGGTCCATGCAATTGGTGGGTGACAAAGACCCTCGGCAGCATGAGTTCACGGTACAGCTTCGGGCGTTTGACGCGGCGAAGTCAGGTGCCAAGCTTGGTGTGGCCTCTTTGGTCGCCCTATGCACGTCTCTGTTGAAGCGAAGCGTGCGTGGTGGCTTGATCATCGTCGGCGAGATCAACCTCGGGGGTTCGATCGAACCTGTCCACAACGCGGTCACGATTGCCGAGATCGCCGTTGAGAAAGGTGCGACGTCGCTGCTGATGCCGGTGGCGTGTCGGCGCCAGTTGGTTGACTTGTCCGACGACATGGCGACCAAGATCGACATCCAGTTCTACTCCGACGCCCGCGATGCGTTGTTGAAGGCCATGGCCGAATGACCCAAGAGGAAAAACACCATGGCACTTAACCTTGGCAAGGCGGTTATCGACTTCCTGACCGCACACCCTGAAGAGAAATTCTCCGCCCGACAGATTGCCGAGTGGCTCGTTGCGACCTTCCCCGAAGAGTGCAACGCCAAGAAGGCTAGCAGCCAGGCTCTGGAAACGGATGCCGACCTGCTGCAGCAGTTGGTGGCGGAGATTGGGTCTCAGCGCCCGCGCCTGCAGAAGAAGCACCCCAACCTCAAAACGACCGAGGGTCGCCCACGCAAGTACTACGTCTCGGAGAAATCGGATAGCGCTGAGGTCGCAGCAGCGGAAAACGTTGGTGTCGCGGCTCCGGTCGGCAAAGAGGAGGCAAAGATCGGGGAACACGGCCTGTACCCCTTGCTGGCAAGCTACCTCTGGGCAGAGTTCGAGGTGTACTCAAAGCGCATCGATGAGAAGCGCTCGTCCAACAAGCGCGGGCCCAACGGCAACCGCTGGCTCTATCCGGATCTGGTCGGCATGGAAGACTTGGGTGCAGACTGGCACCAAGAGGTCAAGGACTGCGTCAATCAGTATTCCGACAAGCGCACCAAGCTGTGGTCGTTCGAGGTCAAGCTGCTGATCAACCGATCCAACGTCCGAGAGTGCTTCTTCCAGTCCGTCTCGAACTCATCGTGGGCCAACTTCGGCTACCTGGTGGCCGCCGAGATCGAGGGCCAGGACACATTGAAAGAGCTGCGAATGCTGTTCGCAGCCCACGGCATTGGCCTGATCAAACTGGATGTCGACAACCCGTCTGAAAGTCAGGTTTTGATTCCAGCCAGGGAGCGCGGCGAGATCGACTGGGACACCGCCAACAGGCTGGCGACTGAGAACAAGGACTTCCTGGAATACGTGAAGCTGGTGAAGCAGTTCTATCAGACCGGCGAAGCACGTTTGGCCGACTGGGATGTGCCAAAAGAGGCCGAGTAGCCGCCAGGCTATTCGAGGGACGCGGTCACAGCGAGTTGTTGTTCGGCTCTGCTGAACTGGCCTTTCCAGACGTCTCGGCCGTCAATGCGCAGACGCTGAAGCGTCAACTGAAAGCCTTCACAGTTGCGCTCTGTCGCCGTCGCGAAGTCGCTGGTGTCGAATCTGGCTTCGCGAGCCAGGGTCGTCGCGGTGGACTTCATGGCGTACTCGAACAGATCGAGCAGGTTGGATTGTTCCTTCTCGTCGATGCCATGAGAAGCGATGTCCTCAATCACGGCCTTTTTGAATCTGTTGGTCATTGGCATTTCTCCGTTGAGGGAATGACATGAACGCGCTGTGCGGCGGTAAAGCCAAGCTCTTCTGCGCGCATTCGGCTCAAGCGTTGCGAAGTAGCAAGGCGACTTCAGCCTCTCGTCGCGTTACCAGCCCGGGGAGCACTTTTCCGCCGCCATAAATCCATCGCCGCAGTTCCTGCCCTGCAGCGATCCAGTCCCGCTGATTGATCCGTCTCCTCAGGGTCGATGTCTGAAGCCGCCCTGCGCCGAGGTTGAAGGTGAAGTCGACGACGGCAGCGAGTCGCTCCTCTGGCTCGGTGGCCAGCACCGGGCAGTAGCGAAGCGTGGCGGTGAGTGCCGTGCGCAGGTCCTGGCGCAGGTATGCCTCGCCCTCTTCCTCGTTGATCGGTGGATGGTCTGGCTTGCACAAACGCCCGTAGCCGATCGTCCAGTAGCCGGCTGGGCAGATGTAGGGATGCGCCCGGCGCATAGGATCTGACCTCGGAATTCGATGGAATCCCTCGAAGCGCTTCGCCAGAGCGATGGCTGCCTGGGGAATCTGGCTCATGGCCTCACCCGGTCGAACACGCGCCCGATGAACCAGAAGTTCAGCACGCCGGCCCACAGGGCTTGGTCGGCTTCGGTCCATGCGTGGAGAATGGCAACACCCCAGTCGGCACCGCCTTCGATGGCGGCCACGAAGGCGGCAGTCTTGGCAGCGCAATACAGCGCCATGAACCAGTAGGTGATGACGGGGCGGACGCTGCTCGACAGGGCGTCGGCCCATCGGACGCCAGTTTTCTCGCCTTGGGTGCGAACAGCTTCGCGCAGCGTTTCGATTGCGCCCACGTTCCACGCAGCATCGGCCCCGGCGCCGATTTCGTGCATGCGCTGCGCACCGCGTAGCTTCTCGAATTCGAGCGCCTTGTCCTGCATCGACAGCTCGTGCCCGCGTTCGCTCTTGCGGTCGAGCCACTTGAGTAGTTCGGGCGCCAGGCGGAAGGCGCCGCCGAGCAGGCCGCCGAGAAGGGTCTCGATCATTGGCCACCTCCGAACACCTTGAACTTGATGAGGGCGCCCGCCACCAACGCCAGCAGGAATCCGGTGGTGACCATCTTGATGACGGTCTGCCAGGCGGTGTGCTTGGCGGTGTTGAAGGCATCGAGCAGGCCGCGCAGTTCGCGGATGTCGTGGGCGGCGTCGTCACCGTCCAAGCCAACATCGGCCAGGGCACGTTTGGCACCGCGTTCGGCGGCGCGATCCAGAAGGTCTTCGAAGTCCTCCTTGCGCAGGAGGAGCATGTTGTCGACCAGTGCGGGTTTTTGTGGGTCAGTCATAGGGCGGGCTCCAGAAATGCAAAACCCGCCACTCGGGCGGGTTTTCGGGGTTCAGGGGAAAGCGATCAGATGGCGATGCCGGGACTCCAGCCGGTGGCCTTGTAGGCCGAGAGCACTGCCTCGTCCTCGATGAAGCAGAGCCAACCGACTTTAGGGATGTGGTATTCCCAGACGCCCGCGATGCGCGCCGCGATCTGATCGGTCTTACCGCTCCAGACGCCGGTTGCGCCAGCGGGAATGAGGTAACGGTCGCCGTTAACCGGGCTGGCAGGTGGTGTGGCCAGATCGCGGTCTTTGACCGACAGGCTGACGACAGCGCCCAGCCGCTTCAGGTTGGCATCCATGCCGGCACCCCAGCCGCTTTCGCCGAGCGTCCAGCCGTAATTGAGTCCCAGGTTCGGGTCAGTGATTGCGGGCATCAGATGCCTCCGTAGTACTTGTCATAGTGAAGTCCGTAGCCGGCACGCTCGAAGGCGATCGAGTGCTTCTGCAGGCTGATCACGCCCGAGCGGTTCGATTCGAGCTCGATGCGCAGCGCGGCGTTGGGTCGGCCAAGGGCGGAATCAGCGGTGTCGTCTGCCAAGGTGTAGGTCTGGCTGGCGCCGGTCAGGCCAGAGTAGGTGCGGCGCAGGCTGCCGGCTTCCCCGTAGATGCGCAGCGTGTACGTCACGCTGGCTTCGGGGCCGATGTTGCCGTTGGTCTGGGGCACCAGGCTCACCGTCTGGCTCAGCCGGTCCCGGTGCGCCCAGGAGATGACCAGGTCACCCTTGGCAACCGCCGGGTAGGCAACGTTGTTGATCTTCACATTGCCGGGCGGGTACGGCCGGTTTTGCCGGCGGTTCATGGCCAGGGAATCGGTCGGTGCCGATGCCAGCGCCAGCGTGCCTTTTCCGGTCACGGTGAGTAGTCGCGCGTTGACCGTTTCGCCAGCGGCGTACTCGGTCGGATCGACGCCCTGCGCGCCATCGGCGAACCAGATCCGGCTGCCGGCTGCGTGGCTGGTTGGCACGGTATCCATGACGCCACGGGTCAGGGTCAGGCTCTGCGTGGTCGTATTGATGGCCGTGACCAGGACGACCTCGTCGTTGATGTAGGCATAGCTCCCGGTTGCCACCAGATCAATGTCGAGTTCGCCGCTGTAGGTCGTCGTGCTCGTTACCTCTTGCGCAAGGCTGGTGGCGAGAACTGCCGTGGGGCAGAACTCGCCTTGGCCGCGCTGGTTGTAGGTCGTGGCCGAGTTCGTCTTGCTGTACAGGTCGTAGTTCAGCGCCCCTGGCGCGGGGCGGCCGCCCAGGGTCTGCAGGAAACAGTCGGTGGCATCGAGGTAGGCGAGCTCGGATGCAGACAGCGCGCGGGCCACGTCCCAGTACGGCGCTTCGACCAGACGCCGTGGTGTGGTCGCGGATGGCGCTGGCACCGGGTCGGTCCAACCGGTGGGCTGGGATGCGGTGTAGACCGCTGACGGCAGGCCGAACACATCCTCGACAGCGTCGATGCTGATGGCGCCGTTGGTGAGTGACCCGCCATCGACGCCGGCGATACGCATCACCAGACCGGCGATCCCGAGCGCAGGCCACTCCAGCTTGAAGACATCGCCCGGGTACAAATTCCAGGCCTTGCGGTTCACCTTGAGCCGCACCTTGGCGAGCGGCGTGGACACGGATGCCAGATCGCGCATCGCGACGCGGGCGGCGAGGTTGTCTGAGGTGATGCCGGGGTAACGGCGAGTTTGCGACACCACGGCGCCCTGAGCCTGGATATTGGCCAGATCCTGGACCGCGATGCTGGTCTCCTTGAACGTGTCCGGCTTGGTGTAGATGAGAACGATCTCGTTGGTCGTCTCACCCCAAGCAGCGCGCTGAAAGCTCTCCAGCTCGATGACGTTGTCCGGGTTCAGGATGGGGAGCGTCGCTACGGTGTAGTCCGCCCGCACCAGCTTCAGGACGAAGCGTCCCGTCGACGGTGACGTCGTGAGCACACCGCCGATGTGGTCCATCACCTCTTTGACGAACTGCTCGATCTTGCTCTGCTGCAGCCAGATCATGTTGAGCCCGAAGCCTTCGTTGGACAGCACATCAGCCGCCGCACGAAACGAGGCATCGTCGATGCTGGCCGTTGGATATCCCATGCCCCAGGCGGCATTCGTCAGGCATTCGTAGACGATGTGCGCTGGGTTGGCCGCGCCGTTGATCTCCGCCTTTGCTGAGTACCAGTCGCGGAAGCAGCGTTTGACGCGGACGGCCCACGGCTTGATGTAAGGATTGTTGGCGGCGATGTAGAGCTGGCGCAGGATCAGGCTCAGCACACCGCGATACGCGGGTTGAGGGGAGCCGATCTTCGACGCGAGGTAATCATTCGGCGTCTGCGCCGCTTGGCCGAACGCGGCATCGATGGCGCCGGAAATCCCGCCTTCGCGCTTTTCGCCACCGAACAGCTCGGGCATGCTGACCGTGATCCGGCCGCTGGCGGTGAGGTTGCCGCTCCATGCCTGGCGCTCGCCGACCTGGATCTCGGTGATGGCATCGACCGGCCCGTGACAGATCGCCAGATGCATTCCCAGGTAGTAGCGGTAGCCGACCGTCTGCGACTTGCTGCTACCGCCCATCGTTCACCTCGAGGCCAATACGTGCGCGGGCGGCGGCAACCACGTCTTCGGCCATGCTGTCCCCGGTTGCCAACAGCAGTGGCGCAGGCAATCCCTGGTCGATGAATTGGCTCCAGTCGAGCTGGTGCCGCGCGAACCACTCCCGCGCGCCGCGATTGCAGTAACCCAGGCTGCGCATGTCGCCGTGGGTCACCAGGATGTCGGTCATTTCTTTCCACCTTTCGATTTAATCGGTGTAGTGCGCAGATCGCCGTACCACACCACGTTGGCGCTCTTCACCAGCACAGTGCCGAACACGACGGGCACCGGGCGACCCTCATCGGCAGTCGGCGCATCGAAGTCTTTGAGCTCAGCAGCCTGGGGTTGCGGCGGTTTTGGCTGGAGCGCGTACTGGATCAGTGCGGTGACGATCCAGACGATGATTTGTGCCCAGGGCATACCGTCTACTCAGTAAATGGGGCTGCCGCCGAAGGGGTTCTTCGTCGGGATGAATGGGAAGCCGCCGAAATTGGCGCTGTTGCCAAACTTGGCCGCACAGGTCGCGAGAGTCCGGTCGCAACCGGGATACAGGTAGATCGTGTCGCCCACGGCGAGCCCGGGCGGCACGGCCGACAGCGTGATGACGTCCAGGTTGTGGGCAACGATCATTCGCTTCTCGGTGATACCGTTGGCCGCCCAAGTGGCAAAACCGCCAGCGAAATGACCCGTGGCATATCCGGCCGCAGACGGCACGCTCAGCAAGACTCCGGCGACGGACACCACGGTGCCCGGCACGCGATAGATCACCGCACTGGCCTGGCAAGACGTGCCGTAGAGCACATGCGGGCAATTGCGTTGGTAGAGGCGGCGCAAGCCGGTGCGCTGCAGGCTGGTGTAGACCGGCTCACAGTTGAGCTCGACCTCGGAACCGCGCCACTCGACGTTCAAGACGCGTCCCATCCACACCGCGACGGTTTCTGGATCATTCCGGTGCTGGCGATAGATGGTGAGCAAGGTCACCTCCGATGGCGGTGTTGCGATGAATGCCTGAGCAATCTCGACATCACGAGCCAGCGTGATCCGCAGGCCGGACCTCCCGATCTCGCCGGTCTGCTCGATGCTGCCGCGCTTCATCGGCACGGCCACATAGGCATAGGTGGCGTAGCTCGCGTCCTGCGCGCCGCTGGTATAGCGCCACGTAGAACCGCCACGGCGAAACTCGTACAGTTCGACCGGACTGCTGGCGTCCGTCGATACTTCTCTGCTGGCGTAGGTCATGTGTCATCCCGAATGCTTCTGACGGAGATCGATACCTCCGCCGTGTCGTCTGTCTGATGGGCGATCTCGATGGCATCGCTGTCCAAGCGCACCAGCTTCATGAACGACACATGGCGGATCTGTTCGGGAAGTAGCGCCGCGCCCACCACGCTGTCGATGGCGATGCTCTCAGTGCTTGGCGAAAGCGCCGTGGCACCGGTGATGCGCCGGTAGTAGCGACTGCCGGATGTCGTGGCGATCAGGATGTCGCGCCGCCCGATGGCGGCTGGCACATTGGCGGCGTAGGCGCGGTTCTCCACCGTGATGGCCGAGTCAAAGGCCCCGATCGGGCTCACCACCTTTAAGTCGGATTGAAAGCTGGGCATCCAGAATGCCGTCAGCCTGCCGGCGCGGGCGGCCAGCCATGAGCGGAACGCAGTGATCGCGGCACGCCCAGAGATCAGCCACCGATGCGTCCGGCGAACCGTGCCAACACCGGAAAGATCGTCGATGACGCGTCGGCCCGTCAGAAAATCCAGTTCATTCAGCTTGCGGGCGTAGTCTGTCTCGACGTCCTCGGTCCAGTTGGTGGCGGTGAGCAAGACGGGGTAGCCCCGGTAGTCCAATGTCTCTGTGGCTGCCGGAAGCAACCACTCGTCCTCAAACTGGAAGCGCAGCGTGGCTTGGCCGATGGCATCGCTCAGGTAGGTCAGTCCAAGGTCGTTCTGAACTCGGGCGGGCCGCACAGGCAGGATCTTGGTACCGACCGGCCAGGTAGAGTCCAGCGGGCTCTTGATCGTCAGGGACGTTGGCAGGACCGCCGTGATCTCGGCAAACTCCGACTCCATGCCCAGAACCAGTCCAACCAAACCGCCCACGGCAAAGTCCCGATTCGCGGTCGTCACGGCAATGGAGGTCGAGCCGGCTGGGATCGGTCCTGCCGCCAGCGCGACGTCGGTCCAGAGCGGTAGGCCAAAGACGCGCGCCTGCCATGACAGCAGCAGGTTTTCCATCTTCACCCGTTCGGTGTCGGAGCCGACCAAGGCGCTGTACTCAAAGCTGCGCCTTGCACCGGCACGCAAGCGCACGCGCTGCTCGAATCCGGCATGGGACTCCATCACATCCGTGAGCCATTCCAGCCGCTCGATGACCGGTTGCACCCAGTTCGGCGCAAAGATCCATCCGACGATACGGCGTCCGGTTGCGAGCAAAGCGGCATCGTCGAAAGCGAATGCGAACAGAAACGTCGCGTTCACGGTTGGCGGACCATTCGGCGTGACCGCGAGCGTATAGAGCCGCGATTCATTGGCGGCAAACACAGTGGGCGCGGGTGCCGGCCCGATCAGCGTCATGCCTTCTGCGCCGGTGGCGGTCAGGGACGCTAAGGTGTTCGGGGTCAGCCGTGCGTTCCAGACCTCGATCGTGCGGCTCTGCTCCGAGGCCAGACTGCCGAGGTTGATGCGCCCGGGCAGCAAATGCACCCGGAAGTAGTAATCCTCGAAGTAGCTCGGTACCTGGATGCCGGTCAGCGCCCGCTGCGCAGGAACCGTGATGTCGGTTGCGTAGCTTCGCGCTCCATTCTCCGCCCGTGGCGAATCGCTGGCGGTGTACGGATAGATGGCGGCAACCTGATACCCGTCGATGCTCAGGAGCGGGTTCAGTGAGCCAGCCTGGGCGCGATCGAGCACCATGCCTGACAAGACCGGCATGTCATAACTCTCGGTTGAGGTAAAACGGGAAGATCAGGGACCGTCGTAGCGCACAGCCATCGCGATGGTCCCGGAGTGAGTCGCGCCGTTGTATGGCGATGCGGCGCGACTCGCGGTGTTCTTGCGATACACAGGTGCAATGAACCAGCGCTCGGACCCAAGCGTGAGGATCTGCCCGTCGTCGATGTTGTCGTTGCGCGTCATCCGTAGATGCGGCAGTTCCGCGACGTGCGACCAGAAACTAGAGGGCTGCAACGCCATGATGTGGATGCGCGTAAGCACAGCTTCGCCGTTCCAGTTATTGGGCTGGGTCAGCAGCAACGTTGGTACTGCAATGGTGGCACGCGCGTTGTTCGGATTCGCCGTGGAGACGCCCACGGGGTTGTTCCACCAGCCGTGACCGTTGAAGTTCAGGTAGATCGAACTGTTCTGGACGCCTGTGGTGTCGTTGGACTGCCAGAAAGGTGCGCCAGAGGTGTTGCCGCCACCGCTGCCGGTGCTGCCATTGGAGTCGATCGCCACGCCCGCACCGGTACTGATATCAGACGTCGCAGTACCCCAGTGCCAGATGGCGTTGCCGAGCACACCAAAGCTGCGGGCTTGGCCAAGCGACAGCCATTGCCACCACATCACCTGATAGTTCACGGCCACGATGATGTCGTCCGGCGCCGTGTGGACGAAGATGTGGTACGTCACCGGATAACTCAGCAGCGTATTACCGGCTTGACCCAGCCGGTTGGTGATTCCGACCATCTTTGCCGCTGGCGTGATCAGCGTGGCGCCGGAGTAGCCGAGCGCCGCCTGTACCAAGAGGTTCAAGCCGCTGACGGTGAGGCGGCCATAGATGTCCCCCTTGTAGAGCATGCTGTTGCTCGCGTCCCAGGACCAACCGTGGTCGGTCCCTGCGGTGACGACGGCATTCAGGAGATCGCTGGCGCTGTTCGCCAGCCCAGTGACGTAGGGCATCAGGAGAGCTCCAGTGCGATGTAGTCGCCAAAGGACGTGCGGCCAACGTCTTGGATGACGACGTAGTTCTTGCCGTCGATGACGAGCGTGTTCTCGACGACGTTGTCGAAGCCGGTGATGTGGAATATCCCGTCCAGCGCGCCGTAGATGTTTGCGGAGTCGTAGAGCATTACCGGGTAGAGCGCGTAGGTGGTTTCTGCCGGCCGGCAGGCGTTGGCCATCGTCGTTTGGCCCCATGGCGTAGCGAGCGGCGCTTTCCAGGTGCCGTCGTTGAAATGCATCCGCAGGTTGTTGCGATTACCTTTCCACGGCATCGTGTGGGTCGTTTCGGAGTAGCGCGTGGCGGAGGCGCTGGTCAGCATTCCGGCCGCAAACAGCGGCTGGGGATATTGGCCCGGAGATGCGTAGGGGAAGAACTTGCCTATCCCGAAAGATTCGTAGACCGGTGTGCCGACCTTCATCGCCACATTCAGACGCTGACCGTTCACCGAGAGCCAGTAATCGATGCGCTGGTTGTGGGCGGGCACACCGAGCACGGGCGAGATACCCGGCTGGGTCAGGAACGAGTTAGCGGCGACATAGCCCTTCATGGTCGCCACCGCCAGGTTGTAGTAGTCCGCGTTGCTGTCCTGGTAGCAGTAGACGCCGCAGAAGATCTGCTCGGTGCCCGATAGTCCGGGCGCCATCATCAGCAGCTCCCGGTTCGTGATGGCCGTGTCGTAGCGGAGAATGGTCCAACCCTCGGCCAGACAGACGTCCCGGATCGTTTCGAGCATCTTGTAATGGGCGAGCATCGTCGAGTTGTCGACGAAGCCGGTGTAGGCCGTCATGTCTTTGGTCCTTGCTGGATTCGGTGTATCGATCAGCTCAATACCTGTCGCACGGCGCCGGCGTTGCGCTGCAGGATGTTGAGGATGGTTTTTTCGCCTGAGGAGGAGTTCAGGTAATCGGCGGCCATCGCAGGATCGATGACATTGACGATGCGCACTGACTGGCCCGGGGCCTGCGCCGGGGCTGCTTCGGGCACCAGACCGCCGGCGGCAAATGCCAGCGTCGGGCCTGCCACTCTCGGTCCGGCTGAGATGCCGTTGATCGACTTCAGAAAGGCCACACCGACACGCTTCACGGCTGCGGCGTTGACCACGTACTCGCCGGCGGATAGGCGTGCCGGGATCGAGTCGCTGGTAGATGTGCCCGGACCGGTCACGTAGCCGCCCGTCGCAAATCCCTTGAAGAAGGATGAAACCAGCGCGCCGAAGCCTCCCGTGCCGCCCGTCCCACCGCCCCCGAACAAACTCCCGAATAGCGATTCGGCGAGCTTCTGCGAGGCAATGCGGTTGATCGCCGCCAGCACGGATCTCGCGAAATCGGCGAAAGCGTCCTTCGCAGACTTGGCGCCGCTGCCGATGGCCTCGAACATCTGGGCGAACCCATCCTGGACTGCGCCGTCGATGGCCACAGCCACGTCGTCCACCACCAGCTTGACCTGGGCAATCTCGTTCTTCCACGCCTGCACGCGCGCCAATGCGTCAGGACCGATCGCCGTGGCGCTGGCCTCGAGCTGCGGCAGCAGAGATTCCAGGGTCACCCCGGTTTCCCGGTGCAGGGCCAGTATCTGTGCGCGTGCCTGCGACTCGGTCAGCAGGCCCGATTGGCGCTGCAGATTGATGGATTCCTCGGTGGCCCGCATGCGGCTGAGCGCGTCATTGAACTGGCGTTCATAGGTGGCCAGATCCGCTGCCGCAACCTTCACGTCGATCAGGCGCGCGACAGTGGCCACACCCTCGGTGTCGCCCTCGGCTCGGAGGCGCTCGATGAGTGACTGGTACTGGCGCTCTACCGCAGCACGACGGTCCTGACCGGTTGCAGCACCGGTGAGATCGAGCAACTCCTCCCGAACGCGGGCCAGTTCATCACGCAAGGAACGCTCGGCGTCGGCGGCCTTGCGCGCGTTGGCGACCTCGACATCGGCCCGCTTGTTGTTGAGCACGATGAGGTCGGCCTCGATCTTGGCCACCTCGGCACGGGCCTTGATCCGTGCGCCTTCGTCAGCACCGGACGCCGCGATGCGCTTCTGCTCGGCCAACAAGGTCTGTGTGCGTGCGATCTCGGCGTCGATCTCGCGCGTTTCCAGGGCCGTCTTGGCGGCGTAGTAGTCCGCCAGCGATATCAGCCGCCCATCGAGTGCTTCATCCAGGTCACGCGACTGCCGATCCAGCACGTCCTTGAGCAACTTGAGCTCGGCATCCGCCTGTGCCTTGGCCAGCGCCAGTCTTGCGGCCCCGTTGTCGCCGCTTGCCCGTCCGGTAGGCCGCAGCCGGTCGATCAGAGTGGGATCGGCAACAATCGCCGGCGCCCGTACCTCAATTGGCTTAGGATCGAATAGGCTGTCACGGAAATTGGCTAGCTCATCCAGACGCTGGACCAGACTGCCCTTGAGTTCCGTGATGATGGCTTTGGCACCGGACACGTTGCCGGATAGCGCCTCGACAGCGGCCGCCATGCCAGCCCCGATCGCTTCGCCCAGCGCTACGAATGCCTTGCCTACCGTGGCGGCACCCAGCGCCAGGGTTTTCAAGACCAGCACCACGCCATCCAGGATCGCGCGAAGCGAGCCTCCTTGTTTGGCCGACTCCACCATCCCGTTGGCCATGTCGTTCATGGCCGGCAGGAATGCTTCGATCACTCGGTTGCCGATGCTGGTGATCGCCAGTCGCACCTTGGCGAGCGAGTCGTTGAACACCTCGGCCTGTGCAGCGGTGTCGCCACCAATCTGCACGCCCAGGGCTTGCAACTCCGTCGTCAGCGCCTCGACGCCATCACGCCCCTGGTTGAGGAACGGGATGAGGTCGGCGCCCGATTTGCCGAAGAGATCCACCGCGAGCGCGGTCTTCTGGGCACCATCGGGCATTGCCTTGAAGCGGTCGGTCAGGTCGAGCAGGACCTGATCCGTCGCGCGCAACGTTCCGTCCTGGTTCTGAATGGAGACGCCGACCGCAGCGAATCCTCGCGCTGCCTCGTCCGATCCGGTGGCCGCATCCAGCATGCGGGTGGCGAGCTTGCGCAAGCCACCTTCGAACTTTTCTCCCGAGACGCCGGCGAGATCCGCGACTGGGATCAGGGTGGAAAGCGACTCGACAGTGATCCCGACCCGCTGCGACAGCTTGGACAGCGAGTCCGCCGAGTCGAGCGAGGCCTTGACCATCGCGCCGAGACCGGCCGCCGATACGGCAAGTCCGAGCGTGCCGAGCAATCCATTGATGGATCGCGCCGCGTTGCCCAGGTCACCCAGATTGCGCTTGATGGAATCGAAGGCGCCACGGGTCTGGTCGACGGCAGTGATCAGCAGTTGTGCGCGGTTGTTGGCCATCAGGATTTCGCCAGTTCTTTCTGAATTGCGCCTGCCAAACGCGGCAGGGACCGCTGGACAGCGCCGGTCAGGTCCAGCCGCCGCTTGAGGGAGACGGACTTGACCAGCACGGCGATCGGAATCTCCTGGCCGCGTTTGATCTGTTTGGCGCCAGTGCGAGCGCGCTCGGCCCGCTTGAAGCGGGTGAGTTGGGAGGCGTTCTCGCGGATGTTCTCGGCCATCAAGATGACCTTGCCGTTCTTCTCGACGAAGAACGCGTTGCCTGATCGCAGCAAGCCATCGACCACTGCCTTGAAGCGCTTAGGCCCGATCCGTCCAGGAAGCAGCGGGATCAGCAGATTGCCGGAGACCGTGCCGCCTTTTTCGTGCAAACCCAGCCAGGGGATCTTGCTGCCCACCAGCAAGGCCGGCAGGCGATCGGTCTTCTTGTCCAGCACCTTGGCCTGCATTGAGGAGACGAAGCTGTTGCGCTTGACGTTGAAGGCACCGCGCATCTGCGTGCGTGCCGCGTCGCGTACTTCGCGGCCACCGGATTGCATACCGCGCTTGAGCGCCGCCCGGATGGCATCGCGGCGCTCGGTGGACCAGGCATTGAATTGCCGAGCATCGAACAGTCCTGAGGCGGTCAGATCAATCTTCACGATCGAGCTCCCGCTGTAGCCGTTCGATGGATCGCTTGTCGCCTTGGCTGGCCACCGCCGTCACCCCAAGAAGCAGACTGGCGTGCTCACGGTCACGATGCATTTCGGCATCGAGAAACGCAGTCATCTGCGCGAGCGTGTAGTCCAGGACATCCGGCAGCCGGTGTCCGGCATGGATCAAACGGTGGATGGCGTGAGCCCAGCCAAGGGACCGCTCATTTGAGCGTTGATCCGGGCGGCGGCGTGCTGGATCGTCGGCACCACCCGCTGCACGAAAAAATCCGCATTCACCTCAAACAAGGCGGTGGCCAGTCGGATGGCGTCGTCCATCGCCAGCCCTGAGACCCACTCCTGGGGACGGCGTGAGGCCACGGCGATTGCCGTGATCAGCGCGTCGCCGTTGTCCGCCAGGAGCGCCAGCCAGTCCGGATCGCCGTCGACCAATCGGTGCGCGAAGGGTCGAACCGCAGCGAGCAGCGCCGGGATCTCGCCGATGCGAATGGGCGTGATCGCCAGCACGATCTCCGCGATTTCCAAGGTCAGCGGGGTGGGTGGAAACGCGTCGAAGTCGTTCATCACTCACCTCACAGCAGCACGATGCGGCCGAACTGGCCAAGATCGCCGGCGGCAGGCTTCAGAGTGTCGGCCAGCACCTGGCCCGACAGCTCGAACTTGAGCAGTTCGTCGGTGATGACCGAAAGCTCCTTGGCCGGATTGATTGCCACGCGGTAGAGATCGATCACGACTTCGCGGTTGCCGTCAGCCGTGTTCAGTCCCTCGAAGCGCAGCCAGCGCTCGGGCAGCGGTTGGGTGAACATCGCCGTGCTCTGGGCCGCGCCGAAGGCGTAGTCCACCTTGAACGGCTCCACGTAGGGGCCGCCGGTGGTCTTGTCGTTGATCGCCAGCGAACCATGCTTGGCGTTGAGGGTGTACTGGCCTGCCGGCAGCGTCTTGGGGGTGGCGGTGGAATCCTTGACCACCACTGTCGAGACGTTCTGCTTGGCCAGCAGGTAGAGACTGCCAAGGGTGACGGGGTTAGGCAGCACCTCGGCGGTCACCGTACCGCTGACCTGGTCGGTGGTCGTGCCGTACAGCGCCAAGCCCAGGTTGACCGCGATCAGCTCTTCCAGCGTGCAGGCGAACTCACCCTTCTTGGTCTTGATCAGCTGCAGGTCGGTCAGGCGCTGGCCGCTGGTGGACTCCTGGTGTTCCAAGGTTTCAACCGAGAGAGAGACTTTGAGCTCGGGCACATTGCCCACGTAGCTCAAACCCTGGGGCTTGCCGGTGATGTCGCGGGCGCCGATGTAAACGCGCCCTTGTCCAGAAAAGTAAGGCATGGTCAGTCTCCCTTGCGTGCAGTGGGTTGAGGTGTGCCGATCGGCTCATCGAGTCCGTCGGTGGCTTTGGCGACGCCGGCGTCGATCAGCCAGCGTGCAGCGGCCTCGTCGAGGACGAGCAGATCGCCCGGCGCGAAGCTGACGCCGGCATGGGTATGGGGTTTCAGTAGTTCGATGTTCATGTCGGGCTATCCAGGTCGGGTCAGATCAAGTGCGTGGGTGCGGTAGCGGATCTCGTAGCGAGCAGGCAGCGCCACGGCTCCGGCGTCGGCGTCCTCCGGGTCCCACTCGCAATCCACCTCGCGCAGGGCCAGCGCCAGACCGCCAAGGTTGGTGTCGCTCATTAGGGCTGCGTGGGCGGCGACGACGGCCAGATCGGCTTGATCGAAGGCATCGTCCCCACGAGCCACGGCTACCAAACGGACCATCAGCAGCCGGTCGACGAGGTTGTTGGCATGCGCGGTGATGCTGTCGCCTTCGGCAAATAGCAGCAGCGCGGGGCTGGCTTCCCGCGTCACCGGCACGGTCGGAAAGCGCAGCACCGGCATGGGCGCCACTCCCGCAGCGAGACGAGCGACGACCTCCCGCAAGATGCGCTCGCGGATGGAGTTCATGAGCGGGAGTCCTCAGAGTCGAGAGAGTGAAGCGCGCCGTTCGCTGCCGTCGCCGATGCTGCGGATATCGCGGACGCGATACGTGTTGCCAGCGATGGACACGGTGTTACCCGCTGCCAGGGCAGGCAGCACCGAGGCTGGAAAGCGGATCGTGTAGTCGGCAGACAGGGCGAGCCCGTCGAGGACGCTCTCGTCCGGAGAGCGGAAATCGACAGCGATGGTGTGGCTATCGATTTCCGCATCCACCAGCAAGCCAGACCGGCTAGCGGCCTCATAGAAGTCCTCGATGCGCACCATCACACCGTCAGCTTCACGAGCACACCCGGGCGGTGGCACATGGGCAGCGGGTTGGACTGGGTATGCAGGTCGGTGCCGCGATCGAACTTGCGCGGCTCCTGCTTGGCATAGAGCGTCTGCCCGATGGTGTTGACCGTCTCGTTGAAGTCAGCCGGCGCGAAGTAGGTACCGAAGGTATCCACCGTGCCCAGCGGGAAGGCATGGGCCTCGCCAGCCGCGATAAAGCGACGGGTGGTGCCGGTGGGATCGGTTGCCTGCCCGCGATACTCCTCGAAGGTGATGCCGGCGTAGGTGAAGCCACGGCGCACGTCGTTGATCAGGATGGCACCCTGCTGCCAGTTCTCGAACGCTTTCTCGACCTTGGCATGGCCGGTCAGGGCGGCGAAGAACTCGGGTGAGCACAGGCAGTGCACACCGGTCATGAATTCGCCCTTGAGGTTGTCCTCGATCGCGGCCAGGGTCGCGAGGCATTTCGCCTTCACATTGGTGCCGGCATTGCCGAGGTCATAGGCGATGGTCTGCGGCGTGATGTCGAACTCGTCGAACAGGTCGTACAGCACGGAGCTATCGGCATCCAGGATGACGCCCTTGAGTGCACCCATGCGCAGGTGTTCCAGCGTGATCGCGTGCTTGTTACGCATGGTCTCCAGGTGGCGCGCGATGACGCCCGCGACGGCTTCCGTTTCAGTCTCCGAGCCAAAGGCGCGGATTCCCTGAACCTCTTCCGGCAGGACGACGTCGTCATGCGGGATGTGGGGGATCACGAACGAACGCAAGGTGCGCTTACCGCGCACACCGATCGTGCCCGGGGCGCCCGGCGGCAAGGTCGGCAGCAGGTTCAGTACGCCGTTCATCTCCTCGACGATGACCTGTCGCTGGCGCACCGGCTTGGCCGGCATCAAACCGAGATCCTCGATGCGGCCATAACGGTTGGGAAGAATGTTGATGGCCGCCGTGAGCGCTGCCATCGAGAACGCGGGATTGGTAAAAGGGTTCTGCATGGTTGTCTCCTAACTCAGGCGGCGGTTCGGACGAGGACGCCACGCGCTTCGATCTGAGCGATCGCAGTGGCCTTCTCGGTGGGGGTGATGGCGACCGGCCACACCAAGGCATGGCTAGCGACGATGGCGTGGCGGGAGATAAGCAGCGCGTCTTCCCGGTCGATCAGGGTCGCGTCCACGTCAGCGGCAAGCACGCCGACCGCGTTCTCAGTGCCATCGGTGGCGGCCGGGTCGAGTGCTTTCAGCTTGCCGGTCGTGCTGTCGCGGCCGACGATGGCGCCGAGCTGCAGGTTTTGCCCGGCAGCGACAGTGGCCAGGTCGCGTGAATAGAGATTCGGCGCCTCGTACTTGAGGAGATCACCGAGGTTGTTGGTTTCCTGAATGGCAGACATGGCTTACTCCTTCGTGGCGAGTTTCTTGACGGCGGCAACGACCGGGCTGCTCTCCGGTCGCACGGTGGTTCCCGCATCGGCGGTGATGCGCGAGGTAATCTCTGGCTGTTCAGCGCGAGCCTCGAGCAGTGCGCGGCGGACTTGGGCCTCGTTCATGCCGGATGCGAGGAATTCCGCTGTGCGCTGTGGCGTGCCTGCGATCAGGCAGATCTCGGCAATGGCTTGTGCCTCGATCCGGCCGTTGGCGTGCGCACCGACGAGCGATGCAGACACGGGCGGAGTAGCGGGTTCTTGCGCTGGGGTGTCTGCCGGGTCTGGCGTGGTCTCCGGCTCGGATTCGTCCAGAGGGGGCTGCTGTTCGTGATCGGTCATGGTTCTCTCCAAATGAGACTGTTGTTGGCTGGAAATCTGCGGGCGTGCGTTCCGTGAAGCAGGCGAGGCACGGGCGAGCGGGCCGCGCTTCGCGGCGCCCGTACTGGGTGTCGCCAGCCGGCGTTGCGCATCCAGTGCGTTGGAGAACTCGATCAGGACCTGATCGAAACTCATCACCGCGTCAGCCAGGCCTGCCGTCACAGCAGCCTCGCCGAAGAGCAGACCGGCTTCGGTCGCCCGCACGGCATCGCTGTCCAGAGCTCGCATTTGCGCGACCTGGCTGACGAAGATCCCGTAGAGCCGATCCACTTCCGACTGCAGGGTGGAAGCCGCCTGCGGCGACAACGGCGCATGAGGAGAAAAGTCGTTCTTGTGGTGACCGGCGTAGATCGCGGTGAAGTCGACACCGTCCTTGGCATCCTTGACGGACTGGTCGACGTGCAGCGCAATGACACCGATGGAGCCCACACCTGCGGTTTGCGACAGGGTCAGGCGCGATGCGGCGGCTGCAATCGCGTATGCCGCCGAGTACGCCGAGTCGTTGGCATGCGCCCAGACCGGCTTGATGTCGTTGGCGGCGCGAATCCGCTCGGCCAGCTCAAACACGCCACCCGCTTCGCCACCAGGGGAGTCGAGGTCGAGCAGGATGCCGCTGACCTGTGGGTCCGCCAGCGCAGCGTCGAGGCGTGCGGCGATCTCGCCATAGGAGGTCAGGCCAGACGCCGCCTCCAGTCCCATCGCTCGTCGTACCAGGGTGCCGTGCACGGGAATGATCGCGATGCCGGGCTGCCCGACCGCAGTGCCGCCTTTCGTAGTGGGAAGCGGGACGGCGGCCTCGATCTCGGGCAGTCCGATGCGTGGACCGAGAACGGACAAGATCACGTCCAGTTTCGAACGAGCAATAAGAAGCGGCGTCCCGTAGAGACGGGACGCCAGGTGTACGAGCTGCATGTCAGTTGTCCTGGGGTTCTTGCGCCGGAGCCGGGGCGGCCGTCGCGATGGGCGCTTTGTCGTGGCGCGGGTCGGAGTCGAAGACCAGCCCCAGCTCATCGGCGCGTTGGTTGTCGGCCGCGATCTCCCGGTCGATGTCTTCAGCGTCGTAGCCGAAGGCGGAAATGGCTTCGGAACGTGAGAGCAGTCCGGCGCGAATCGCGGTGAGCATCGCGTCGAACTCCTTCTTCGGATCTACCCACTGCCAGCCCTGCGGAATCCACTTCGCGGCCAGGTATTCCCGCTTGCGTTCGACAAATCCCGGCAGATCGAGTGCACCTTCGAGCGCAGCCTGTTCCATCCATGCGCGCCAGATCGGGCGGCAGAGCTGGTGGACGATTACGCCATGCTGGATCGCTTCGCAGCGGCGACGAAACTCCAGCAATCCGGCGCGGATTGACGAATAGTTCACCTGCGTCAGATCACCGGTGAGCATCTCGTAAGTGATGCCCATCGCGGCAGCGACGGCCCGGAACTGCATGCGCAGGAATTCGGCGTAGCTGGCACCGACGTCTGCCGGTTGGCTGAATTTCACGTCCTCGCCAGGTTCCAGTAACTGCATGGTCCCGGGTTCCAGTCCTGCCAGGGACACGCCGTTGGCGTCCGCCAGCCCTTCGCCCATGAGGGTGTCCTCGGGCGCCAGGCGGGTGATGAAGCCCGCGAACATCGCCGCCGTCTTTTTGCGCACCAGTTCGGCGTCGTCGTACTGATCCAGCTCATTGAGTTTGACCAGCGCCCGCGCCAACCACGGCTCGCCCCGGATCTGGCCAGGGCGCAGCGGACGGAACAGGTGGATGATCTCGGAGGCAGGCACGCGCACGGTGTCCATGCCACCCGTGCCGGACATCGGCGCCAAGGCGCCATCACCGGGGTGCGAGCGATACAGGTGGTAGGCGACGCGGCGGCCGAGCCGATCGAACTCGATGCCGGCCCGAACCACGTTGCCGGAAGGTAGCTCCAGGTTCATCGTCGTGGGCAAGTGTTCGGGTTCGAGCAGCTGGAGCTGGAGACCAACCGCCAGACCGTCTTCGGGTCGGCGATAGCGCAGCCGCACCAGTGCCTCCCCGCCTTCCAGCATTGCCCGGCAGGCGAGTGCTTGCATGCCGTAGAAGTCGGTCAAGCCGGCTGCATCGGCATCGCTGCACCAGTCCCACCAGAGGGCGTGAATGGCTTCCCGCAGTGCGTTGTCCGAAAGCATCGACTGCGGCTTGATCCCCGTGCCGATCGCGTTGGCGACGAAGGCCTCCACGCCGGCGGCCGCCCACGCGTTGCGTCGCACCAGATCGCGGCTTTTGGCGCGGAGCTCGTTCTGGGTGAAGGCCAGCGCGGCAACGGCACCAGGATTTCCGACCTGCCAGGCGATCGCACGTCGACCACCGCCGATACCGTCGTAAGTCGGCGACGGGCCGCCAAACATGCCGCGCCGAAGTTTGGAGAACCAGCTCATCAGGTGGCCTTCCGGGTCGTGACGCGGATCTGGCGCGGGGCACCTGGCCACAGTCCGGTGGCCACGGCGTCTTCGAACAGGCCGCGCTTGACTTCGCGAATGGCGGTAGCCAACTCCTCGACGGTGCGGTACTCGATGGTCTTGTCGCCGAAACTCACGCGGCGCTCGCCCTTGGCCAGTGCGGCTTCAAGCGCATCGAGTTGGGACTGGGTATAGGCCATCAGCGATACACCACCAGGTTGATCTCGGTGGAGTCGGCAAACGACGTCGCCATCGTGGCGCAGGAGACATCGACGTACTCGGCAGTCTTCTGGTCGGCGCTGGCACGCGCGATTGCGATGCGCTGCGTGCCGCTGTCGGTGCTGCTGCGGGCCAGTGCAACCCAGCAGTAATCGGCATCCGGCATTGGCTGCGTGAAATGGACGCGGTAACGACCGGTCGCCAGGCGTTCCACGCTCACCACGTTGCGAGCGCCATGCATCACCATCTGGTCGTTGACGTAGCCGAAGCTCACCCACGCGCGAGCAAGTCCTGGATGAGATGCATCGATCTTGGTCTTCACTTCGATGCCGATGCGCGCGGCGAGAGATGCGATGCGGTCGGAAAGCGACATCAGACCAGTGCTCCCTCAAACACGGCGACGAAGTCGGTGTCGGCATCGCCGATGGCCGTCAATGCAACCGCGCCGATGTTCGATCTGGCCTGCTGCTGCTCAATGACGGTCAGCGTCTGCGCGGCATCGAAGCGCACGCGGTTGTTGACAGCGGCAAGCAGCGCATCGAGGCCGCTGGTACCGTCCTGTAGCAACTGCTGGATCTCTACCAGCGTGTCGTAGGCAGCATCGGCACCACCGAGGATCTCGGCCTTGAGCGTGTCGAGCAGCGTGACGATCTTGGTCGACGAGTAGGTGGTGGTCAGCGCCACGTTGGCGTCGTCGATACCGGTCCCGCTGAGAACGGCCGACTGAAGCTCATTGATGGCAGCCACCAGACTCGATTTGTCGGTCGTGGTCAGGCTCGCCAACGTGCCGGTCTTGCCGTTGAGCGTGTTGAACTCCTGGGCGATGCGAATCACCAGGCTCTCGATACGGGTCTGCAAACTCATGGGATGTCCTTTGTCGATCAGGAGAGCCAGCGGCTGCGCACCAACTGGCGTGCGCGGCGACCTGGCCCAGAAACGGCGAGGCCACCGCGTTGGGTGGCCTCGTCAGTCGTTGTGGTGGTCACGGGGTCGGGCGGATCTGCCATCCCCAGTTGTCGCTCCAGCTCGCGCCAATGGCGTTCGTCGAAGCGATCCAGTCCCGCCGCTGAAGCGGCTGCGCGGGCGTAGACGTAGCAGTCCAGCGCCTCGTTACGCTCGCGCATCTTTTGCCACTCCCGGATGGGAAAGCCATTCCGGTCGCGTCGGGTGATGAGTTGTTCCGCGCAGAGCTGCTGGATGAACTCCGCGTCCACATGCGGCAGATGGATGAATCCGGCCGGATAGATCGCGGTGATACCGTCCTCGGCCACATCCGCCGATTTGCGCAGGTTGTTGTAGAGCTCGAGCTTGGCAATGCCGACGGCGACCGAGAACACCTTGATGCCTCGGCGCAGCTTCTTGCCGCCCTTGGATATATCCACGGCGGTGGGGGTCCCGATCAGTGCCGCGCCGCGCGCGACACCTTTGATGGCCATGACGCGCGGGTCGCGACTGGCCCGCACGAAGGTATAGGCCTCTTGGGTGGCAAAGCCAGTGTCTAAGGCGAACCGTGCCAGCGGCATCGCCGCGCCGGACGCATGGGTCCAGTTCTCCGCGAGCAGATCCGCCAGTTGTTTCCAAACCGCATCCCGCGCGGTGTCGCCCATCAAGACGCGATGCTCGATCAGCCATGATTCCTTGCCGCGCCCGAAGGCCCAGATGGAGGCTTCGATGCGATCCTTCTGGACATCCGCGCCGCCCACCAGCAGGAGTCCACCGGGAGGAATCGAACCGACCGGGTAGTCCTCGCGCCGCTCGACGAGGCGTTGCCAATCCGGTGCTTCGCCTTCCTCGACCCAGGTCTCACCCAGTTCGGTGTTCTTGAACGTCTTGATGGCCGCCGCAGAACCCGACTCCTTGCTCACAGCCAGTTCCCAGGCGACGGCGATCTCGCGCCAACCGCGCCAGCCGACCGGGCTGTAGAGTGACGACAAGTGAAAGCCAGCCGTCTTGGCGCCATTCTCTGGTGCCAATGCGCGCCACTCGCCGTGTTCCAGCATCCAGGTCTTGTGGTGCTCGGAAATCGGCGCATCGCAGGATTCGCAAACATAGGCGGCGCTTTCCGGCTGGCCTTTCTCCCACCGCAGTTGTTCGAAGCGCAGCCACTGCCGGTGCGAGCAGTGTGGGCAGGGCACAAAGTAGCGGCGCTGATCGGATGCCTCATATTCCCGTTCGATGGCGCTCGCGCCCGAGATTGTTGGCGTCGAGACGATGAAAATCTTGCGTCGCGCGAAGGTTCGGGTACGCGCTTCGGCCAGTGAAATCGCGTCGCCTTCACCCTCAACGTCAAGCGGATAGCCGTCCACCTCGTCGAGGAACAGGTAACGCACTGGCATCGACCGCAGTCCGACTGCGCTGTTGGCGCCCGTCATCACCAGGACGCCGCCCCGGAACTCCTTCGCGAGAATGGTGTTGCCCGAGTCCCGGCTCCTGGCCGGTGCGATTAGCTCTGCAAGAACGCCCGACTCCTCGATCAGGGGATCGATCCGCTGCTTGGAGTTGCGCTTGGCCATCTCGACTGTCGGCCAGACCGCCATCATCGGGCCGGGCGCGTGGTGGATGACGTAGCCGATCCAGTTTGATCCCATCTCGGTCGCGCCGAGCTGAGCAGCCTTCATGAACACAACGCGCTCGACCGGGGATGTCGGCGACAGGCAGTCCATGATCGCCTTTAGGTACGGCGTGCGACTGGTCCGCCAGCGGCCCGGTTCGGCGGACGCTTTGCTGGAAAGCATCCGGTGCCGATCCGACCATTCGGATACGGTCAGCAGTGGGTCTGGCGTCAGTCCTTCTCGCCAGGCGCGCTCGATTTCCGCCGCGCCTTCGTAATCCACGTCCAGCATCAGTCCACCCGAGGACGCAATTCGCCCAGCTCTTGCAGGTGCTCGCGCACTGCGGCTTCCAGTGCCACGTGCATGGCATGCGGATCGACATCGAGCCTGGCAGCCATCTGCGCCGAAATTCGCGCGGGCCAGTTGAGCCAGGCATCGCGCTCGGAGCGCGCCAGCTTGAACACATGCGCGATGGCCTGTGGGCGATCGACCAGTTCACCTTTCAGGCGGGCCAGTCGCACCTTGTTAGTTTGCGCCTTGACCACTTCATTGACCGTGCGGGCTTGGAGCAACGACGTGCCACCAGTGGGTAAGGCGGCAGGCCCATCGTTCGGCGGTGTGCTGGCGTCCGGCACGACCACTTTGGCCGCCTTGGCGCGGGTACCTGCCTTGGGCACATCGGAGTTGCGCGCCCACTCGCGATCCGCCCGGTCGGCATCGATGGTTCCGTCAGCCTCCGGCGTGATGCGCCCGGCGCGAATCGCCTTGTGAACAGCAGTGTCGGTCACGCCACGGTGCCGGGCGTAAGCGCGTATCGAAATGCCCATGGTGAGAACCGGTGGCCCCTTCAATCATTTGATCGTCATTCCTCTGGATTGAGCTTGGCTTCCCTCTGGAACAGCGCGTTCATGCCATCACCATCCACGACGTCACAAGGAGACGCACATGACTAAACCAGCCGACAAAGCCATGGAAAACCTGCTTCAGAAAATAGCGTTGGACCACCTGTTCATCGAGTCCTTGGAGACCCGCAACAGCGACCAACTGGACTTCCACGATGTCAGCGTATGGGCCGTCAAAAGTGCCCTGATGGCCGCTTACGAGGCGGGTCGACAGGCCGCCAAGGCGGACTGAAAAAGAAGCCGAGAACGCTTGGCTTCAATCGCGAACAGCGCGTTCATCACGTCACCCCATCAACCACTGCCAAGGAGCAGCACATGACCAGCACCCAACTCACCCCGGCCCAGCACGCGATCCTGGCCTACGCACTCGAACACTCCAGCGGCAAGATCGACTGGTTCCCCGACAACATCAAAGGCGGCGCACGCAAGAAGGTGCTCGACGGGCTTTTCAATCGCGCTTTGATCACCACCAACGGCACCGACTGGTTCGTCGCCGCCGAGGGCTACGACGCAATGGGTCGCGCCCGTCCCGCGCATGCGCCCATGGATGCAGACCCCGAAATCGAGGCCGCCGTGTCGTCGGCCGAGGCTGAGTGGGCCAAGGACGCCATCGAGCAGACCAAGCCGCGCACGCGCGAGAACAGCAAGCAGGCCGAAGTGCTCCGGATGCTGCAGCGTCCCGAAGGCGCCACGATTGCTCAGATCTGCGGCGTGACCGGCTGGCAAGCGCACACCGTGCGCGGCACCTTCGCCGGCGCCTTCAAGAGAAAACTCGGTCTGACCATCGTTTCGGACAAGGCGCCGGGCGGTGAGCGGATCTACCGGATTGCCTGATCAAAAAGATCGAGAAAGAGGCCAAGACTCGCTTGGCTTCTCAATCGAACAGCGCGTTACTACGGGTGTCGCAAAGATCAGACCCCAAGGAGCCACGATGACCACCGCCAGCCAGATTCCCGCCACTCAGAACGATGCCTGGGGCTTTTGGGGCACGATGAACGAGCACGCCAGCGCCGCGTGGCCCTTGGCGATGACCGCCGTCTCGGACGCCACACACCAGCCCCTTGAATCGGTACGGACCTTCCTCGACAGCCGCCACGGTCGCCACTTTGCCGACGACGTCCAGAACGGCCTGTACCAAGGCCAGGCCTTGCAGGATGCGATCAACGCCGCCACCCAGCGCTGGATGGGCTGGACGATTGGCCGCCAGACCAGCAAGGACTACGGCATCCCGCGCGGCCTGCCTTACCTCACAGGCTTTGTGATTCACTGCGAGATCGTCGAGGAATCGCTCGTCGCCTGATCATCGAACAACGCGCCATCCGACTCACGCGTGGCCTGCTTTCCGGTCCAGCCCTGCCAGCGGCGCACGATCACATCGACGTACTTAGGATCGAGTTCGATCAGCCGCGCGATGCGGCCTGACTTCTCGGCTGCAATTAGCGTGGTGCCAGAGCCGCCGAAAGGATCAAGTACCACGTTGCCAGGACGACTCGAGTTGCGGATCGCGCGCTCAACCAGTTCCACCGGCTTCATCGTCGGGTGCAGATCATTCTTCAGTGGCTTCTTGATGCTCCAGACGTCGCCCTGGTCGCGGTCGCCGCACCAGTGACGCTGCGCGCCCTCGGGCCATCCGTACAGGATCGGCTCGTACTGGCGCTGATAGTCGGCGCGGCCCAGCGTGAAGGTGTTTTTTGCCCAGATGATGAAGGTCGACCACTTGCCGCCGGCGGCGCGGAACGCTGCCTGCAGCACGTCGAGTTCGCTGGAAGACATCGCCACGTAGATGCCACCCCGGCAATGCGCGATGGTCGGCGTCAGCGCCGCCAGTAGGAAGTCGTAGAAGCCGTCGCCGAGGTTGTCGTTCAGGATCGCACGATCCTTGCCGCGCATTTTGTCCTTGGCGCTGTTGGCGTAGTTCACGTTGTACGGCGGGTCGGTAAATACCATGTCCACCGGCGCGCCATCGAGAAGGCGGTCGTAGCTGTCGGCGACCGTAGAGTCGCCGCAAAACAGGCGGTGACCACCGAGCAGCCAGACATCCCCAGGACGCGAGACTGGCGTCTCTGGCATCTCGGGCATGGCGTCATCGTCGGTCTGGCCTTGGCCATCCGATTCGTCGCCGGCCATCAGCTCCGCCAACGCATCGGCATCGAAGCCGGTCAGCGACAGATCGAAGTCATCATCCTGCAGAGCGGCGATCTCGATGCGCAGCATCGCATCATCCCAGCCGGCGTTCTCGGCGATGCGGTTATCCGCGATCACCAGGGCCCGGCGCTGCGTGGGGCTCAGATGATCGAGCACGACCACCGGCACTGCGTCCAACCCGAGTTTCTGTGCGGCGGCGAGCCGTCCGTGCCCGGCGACGATGACGCCATCGCTGCCGGCCAGAATCGGATTGGTGAATCCGAACTCGGCAATCGACGCGGCGATCTGTGCCACCTGATCGTCCGAGTGGGTGCGCGCATTGCGGGCGTATGGCACCAGCTTGGCCGTCGGCCACTGCTCGATCTTGTCGGCCAGCCAGTTCATGCCGCCACCTCCATTTCGCGTTCAGTGGCGATCTCGTCGAAAGATTGGCCGGTGGCGATGAGCGTGACCGGCACGCCGGGGTGGTTTTGCTGAAAACGCTTGATGGCCACGTCCACGTACTCCGGCGCAATTTCCACACTGCGGCAGATACGACCAGTGCGTTGCGCGGCCAGCATCGTCGTGCCACTGCCACCGAAGGGCTCGAACACGACGTCACCCGAATCGGTGTACGCCTCGATGGCAAACTCAGGCAATGCGACCGGGAACACGGCCGGGTGATCAATGTCCTGCCCGATCTTGCCCTTGTGGCGCATCACGCGAATCACCGAGTCGGGGATTCGGGTGTCCTGCGTCGGCTGACCCTTGTGCGTCCAGCCGCCGACCTCGCCATCCTTACCGCGCATCGCCGTGGACGACCCGTCAGCGCGCAGGTGCGATTCCTGGCCTGCGTGCTTGCAAGGAACAATCTTGTTGGGTTTGCGGGTGCTGCGATTGAAGTGGAAAACAAACTCGAAGCTGGGAGCCAATCGGCCCTGCCAGTCGCCGGGCATGCCTGGCCCCTGATCCCAGACGTACCACGCGAAGCGCCGCCACCCTAGCTGACGCATCCAGGACAGCCAGCCGTCCCAATAGGGGATGACTTCGTTGTCGCGGTGGATCAGCCCAAGATTGACCAGCACCTGTCCGTCGCCCGCCATCGGCAGATGTGCGAACACACCGCGCATCAGGACATCCCAATCGGCAATGCCGCCGGAGGTGTAGTCGCGCTGGTTGCCATACGGCGGCGAGGTGAAGCAAAGCTGCGCGGTGTCACCCTGCATCAGCGTGGCGACCACGGCTGGGTCGGTGGCGTCGCCACAGATCAACCGGTGCGAGCCGATGGCCCAGACATCGCCCTCGCGCGACACCGCCACCACTGGCGTATCAGGTATGTCATCAGTCGTATCGGGTTCATCGGCGTCTACACCATCCTGCGCCGCCGGTTCACCTTCAGTCGACGGGGCATCTGCCAGCAGCGCATCGATCTCGATGTTCTCGAAGCCGGTCAGCGCCAGTTCGAAACCCGCTTCGGAAAGCTCCGCCAGTTCGAGCGCCAACATCTCCTCATCCCAGCCAGCGTCAAGCGCCAGCCGGTTGTCGGCGATGACCAAGGCGCGCTTTTGCGCGGTGGTGAGATGGGCCAGTTCGATCACCGGCACCTGATCCAGCCCCAGCTTGCGTGCAGCAGCCAAACGACCGTGGCCCGCGATGATGCCGTTGTCGCCATCAACCAGGACCGGGTTCGTCCAGCCATATTCGACGATGCTGGCGGCGATCTTGGTGATCTGCGCATCGGAATGTGTGCGCGGATTGCGGGCGTAGGGAATCAGCGCCTCGACCTTGCGGTACTCGACGTTGAGCGTATTCAAAGATGGTGTCCTGAAAATAGAAAACCCGCCGACGACAACCGTGGGCGGGTTTTTGGGGTTGGTGCGAACTGACGGGGTGCGAACTGCGAACCGTGCGAACCTTGGTTCGCACCCTGACGCTAAAAAAGCGCCGCGCTCGCGCCCCCCGCATTGCTTTCTGGCCGGGAAGGACCCGTCGCAACGGGTCGTGGCCATCGCGAGCCAGAAACGACGAAGGCCACAGATCGCTCCGTGGCCTTCACGCACCCAATGCTAGCAAGATTAGCCGTAATACTAGCGAAAAAACCTCAGGATGTTGCACGCGAAAAAGTGACTGAAACCCGCATCGACACGCAGGATTCCCAACGACTTCGCGACTGTTCGCAACTACACCCAACGTCAGCGGCAATTGCCGGCTGCCCCAGTTTTCTTTTCCATCCGCAGGTGCACGGCGACCAGTTCCAGTGCCGTCTGCCAGCGACGCCAGGCGGTTGTTCGGTCACAGGCAAAGCGGCAACAGATATCCTTCCACGGATACCGTTGTGCTCGCATCCAGACGAGGTGTCGCTGTTCTTCTTCCAGCCACTGAACCCACCGCATGGTCTCCAGCATCCGGTCGATGGCAGCAGGGTCGGGAGGAAAGCGGTAGACCCGTGGCTCAGCTCCCAGGTTTTCCCAGGGCATGCGTTTGATCGCCGGCCAGCAGTTGAAGTAGCCCTGCACCCGAACCGGAGGAAGGCGGTGGGCGGTTCGTGCGGCCTCGATGAATCGGTCCGCCACAGTCTCGATCGTCCACTCAGCCATGGCGACGCTCCTTCGGCCCGTACAGCCGATCGCCGATACGGCGAAGCAGTTCACGTTCGACCCAGTCGAGCCGCATGTCGTCGGGCGATATCACCAGGATCTGTTGGTCGCGCCAGCCCTCGCGCTTGATCTGCTCCGGATCGGGTCGCGGATCGGGTTGCAGTCGAGCCAGGGCACAGCGGTATGCGGGAGTCGGAACCTTCATGTCACACCTCCTGCGTCTCGATCGCCCAGTGCAGGAGGGCAATGGCGTCGGCTTCGTTGTCGTCGGCAGGCGCGTGGCCACGCAGACGAACGGCGCCGATCATCTGGTCCTTGCTCGCATTGCCTTTGCCGGTGGCGTGCTTCTTGATCGTGCCCACCGGAACGCCCTGGTACGGGATCTGGTGGTGCTCGCACCATGCGGTGAGGTGGGCCATGAACCCGCCGTAGGCGTGTGCTGCATCGACGCCGGCGTGGCGGCGGACTTCCTCGAAGTACACCACTTCGATGCCATCGCAGGACTGCTTGATCTCGGTGAGCCAGCGCTTGAAGCGCAGGTAGCGCATGCCGCCACCCTCAAATCGCTGCGGCTTGAAGGATTCCGTTCCGCTGGTCACGGCGCCGTCGCGATCGCGTACTGCCCAGCCGGTCTGTGTGCCAAGGTCCAGTGCCAGGATCGAGGGCACGGATGGCCGCCGATGATCTGAGCCCGGCTGGCCGGCAAGTCCCTGACGTAGGGCAGAGGGACCCTCTGGTCCCTCTCCTACGTAGTAGGAGGGGGAGTTTTCGCCAACTGGAGAAAGGGAGAAAGTCCAGCAATGGCGCGGGTTTGCGCCAGTTGGCAAGTTGGCAGCGATGCCAACTGCCAACTGCGGGTCATTCCCTGCAATGCCTTGATCTGACTGGACTTCCAGTTGGCAGGGGTTTGCCAACTGCGGGTAGTTGGCAAGGAAATGAGTGCAGTTGGCAACGGCGCTGCCAACTGCCGATTGGGCAATATTCATGGGGCCTCCGGATCGTTCAGTTCGTCGTGATAGACCCACACATCTGGGTTCTCGACGGGCATCGAGGCGCCGGAATGCGGGCACTTGTAGTGGGTGGGGAGCACCGTGTGCTCGCGCATCGGCAGCTCGCCGGTGGCCGTGTCGACATCGCCCGCTGGCATGCGCAGCACCATGCCTTCGACGCAGAGATAGCCGAACTTGGTGCGGCCGCTGGAGGGCAGACCGTAGTCAGCCGCGTTGCGGAAATACTTGATGTAGCCCTGCGTCGAGAGCGCGGAGACGCGTTCGCGGATGGTGCGTTCGCCGCCCAGACCGGCCTTGCCCTCGAAAGATTCGGCGAACTGGTTGGCTGTGTAGCAGCGCCCGCTGCCGGCCTCCTCGAACAGGATCTGAAGGATCGCGTCGCGTTTGCGGCGGCGCTCGGCATCCAAGCGCTGGCCGTAGTCCTTCATCACCAACCGCTCGTTGGCGTCGACTTCCCGCCACTCACCGTTGATCTTGTCGACGTGCCGTTGCGGGATACCCGCGCCATTGCGCAGCTCGAAGATGAGCTGGCGAGTGGTGCGCGTTTCATCGGGTCGGAACAGCAGCATTCCGGTCGAGTAGTAACCGCGCAGGCTTCCTGCGCCGGCTAGTGCCTGGAACGGGTCCTCCTCAAACTGCTTCTTGCCTAGCTTCTTGGTGTGGTGAGCGAGGATCACCCCGGCGTCGGGATTGACCGCCTGGCGAATCCGCTCCACCCGCTGCGAGAGGAAGAACAGCATGGCGCCGTTGTCGTTCTCTCCACCGGCATCGCCGCCGTCGAACACGTTGCGGATCGGATCGATGGCGATGATGTCAGGAGGCTCGCCGCCAAAAGCCTTCGCGATCGCTGGGATCACCTGCGCCAGACCGGCGTCATCGAGCACCAGCCGCAACTGCGGCGTGGCCACGAAATTGGCGCGGGCGTCCAGAAGCCGATGGGACGGCAGGCGGACATCCTTCACGCGCTCGCGCAGGTAGTGGTACTGGACCTCGGCCTGCAGGTAGAACACACGTAGCGGACGGGGTGGATGCATGCCCAGAAAAGCAGCGCCAGCCGCCATGTGCGCCAGCCACGACAACAGAAAGTCACTCTTGCCGACCTTGGGCGCACCGCCGAACACCAACATGCCAGCCGGCGTCAGCACGCGCGGAGAGATCAGATCGGGTGGCAGCGGTGAGTTATCGTCGAGCAGTTCGCCGAGCGTGAAGGTGGGCAGGGAGGGAGCCGCCGCCTTGACCACGCGGCGTTCGCCCTGGGCGATGAATGCGGCGCAGTCGAACCCTTCGTCGACAGCGTCTGCGGCGTCCCACTTGGGTGGCTTGTCGGTGGGCGGCACCAGGATGGCCACGGATGTGCTGCCCGCAGCCACGCAAGCACGCGCTGCGCTCTCGGCGTAGTCCCAGCCGGGTGCATCCCGGTCCGGCCAGATGACCACGGATTTCCCCGCCAACGGATGCCAGTCGGTTTTGTCGACAGGAGCCTTGGCGCCGTTCATCGCGGTGGTGGCCGCAATACCGCAAGCGATCAATGCAGCCGCACACTTCTCGCCTTCGACCAGGACGACCTCTCGCGCTTTCCCGATGGCCGGCTGGTTGTAGAGTGGCCTCGGGTCGGGGGCGCGCCACATGCGGGCTCGCACATCCCATGGGCGGTACTCTTTGCCTGTCGGCGGGTCATACCGGTAGACGCAGGCGATCAGCTCGCCATCGGGAGTCAGGTAATCCCATTTGCCGGTGTAGGCGCCGAGGTCATCCATCTGCACGCTGCGAACATCACGGCGCATCGGCGTGCCAACCGGGGTAGCAATGCCGAGCCACTGCCGGATCTCTGCGGCGATACGTGGGAAGTCGCTGCGGGCGGATCGACCTTGCGAGCGCGCCCACAGATCGATGATGTCGCCGCCCTCATCGGTGGAGAAGTCTTTCCACAGGCCGCGCCGTGGTCCGTCCAGCTCAACCACCAGACTCTTGCCCGGGTTGCCATCGACATCACCGACGTAGAACTTGCCACCCCGGATGCGCCCCTGCGGAAACAGGTAGTGGAGGATCGCCTCAAGTCGATCCAGCAAGCCAGCGCGCAAGGCATCGGTGTCAGAGGTCAGTTCGTCGCGCTGCTCAGGCGCGTCATTGAAGTCGAGCCAGATGATGTTGTCGGCCATCATGTCGAACTCCAACAGCGGTCCTGCCAGGGGCAGAACTTGCACTCGACATGCGTTGGGGTGGTTGCATGGCGCGGCAGCAGTTCCTGGCTGTCTGTCGCCGTGATGACCCGTACCGCGCGATCGGACATCCGCTGCGCCAGGCCGCCGTCGAACGGCACCAGCTCGAACCAGATCTCCTCGGAGTCCTTGTTGATCGCGGTAAACAACGCCGGGTTCGTGGAGATGCCCGGGATGCTGGCTTCCATGTAGGCCTGATAGATGGCCATCTGCGCGGCATAGACCGGTTTGGATTTGCTGACGCCGTGCTTGACCGTATCTCGCCAGGACTTGTCGTTCATGGTCTTGCACTCCCACAGGGCCGGATAGCCCATTCCTAGCTCTGCGGGGCCGCCGTTCAGGACGCCATCGACGTGCCCTTGAATACGGCCGCCTGCAACGGAAAAGCCGAACTGACCGCCGCTGGCCTTTTGGGTGTAAAGATCGAATCCGGCCATGCGCAGCCAACGAATGGCCAGATCTTCGAGAGCGTGTCCCACCTCGAAGATGCGCAACACGCGACCCGGGATGTCCCTGCCAGGATCGACAGGGGTTTGGAGATACTCGTATTGCAGCGCGCGCTCGCAGGCGACGCCCAATCGCGACGCACCGAGGTAGTTGCGACGGGATTGGTTGTCACGGTCGGCGCTTAGTGCAGCGTCGATGAGCACGCCGATCAGCTCATGGATCTTGGGACGGTGATTGAAATCCAGCATCAGAACGGCACTCCCGTCGAAGCCGGCTTGCCTTGCCGGGCGAGCCGCTCCTCAAGAAAGGCGCGATCCTTTTCTGCCATCCGCTCGTGCTCGACGAGCATGTGTTCCTGGTAGGCAGTCACCACCACGTCGATCAGCATCAGCACTTCGTTTTTGCTGTAGTCCGCCAGCGGTCTCTGCATACCGATGGAGCCGACATACTCGCCAAGCGGCGCCAGGCAGGACGCCATGGCGGCGAGCTCCATATCACTGGGATCGATCATGTGACCTCCCGTCTTCTCCATGAGTCGCGAAAATGCGTTCTGGCAGCGCATGGAGCAGAACACCCAGCGGTCCGAGTAACGTCGTGGATCGCTGCGCGGCAGGCGTGGATTGAAGTAGCCGAAGCCCTTGGCCTTTCGTGAGCAGACTGCACATTTCACGCGGCCTCCCGGTGGGCATCGTTGGCAGCCACCACAAGGCGCTGAATCGACGACTTGTTGAACTGGAAGGACAGCAGCGCCGAGGCCTGATAGCGCGTCATGCCAAAGTCGGCGCGCAGCGCCTGCGGCAGATACTGGAGTTGCTTCGCGGTCGGCGGCTCGTTCAGCCAACGACGGGTCTTGTGCGCGGAGTCAGCCGACTCGCGGTCGTTCAGCCAGTCATCAGCTTTGGCCATGCAAACCGTGCGGTCGCCGACAGCCAACAAGCGCGGCTGCAGATCCTTACCTCCGCCCACGGCGTGCCAGCGGCCGTTCAGGAAGAAGACGCCACCCCAGGCGTTGAAGCCAGTCGCCATCAGTGCGTCGTCGCAGCCGAACAGGTCGCACCAGCGGAAGTTGGAGCGCTTGAGGAGATCGATCTCGGTCATCACGAAATCGGCCAGCGCATCTCCTTCTTCGGTGTTCTCGTTCTCCCAGACGAAGCCGCACAGCGGGCATTCGCGGCAGCCGAGCGGGACGGTGGCTTCACAGGACGGGCAGTCCTTGGTGGGCGCTTCGCCGTGATGCTGGTGTCCGTCGAGATTTACGTCCTGTTCCAGAGATCCGTGCATCAAGGTCGCGGTGCCGAAGTCCAGGACCACGCAATCGGTCTTGATGACGCCCGGATGCTCCGATGGGTCGATGGTGCGCAGGCCACGCCCGATCATCTGGGTCAGAGTCGACTTGTGCGAGCTGGGTCGCAGCAGAACCACGCAGGAGGTAGGCGTGAAGTCATAGCCCTCCGTGAGCACAGCCACATTGACCACGACCTGCGCGGTACCGGATTCGTACTCGGCCAGGCGTGTCTTTCGCTCAGATTCTGAGAGCTCGCCGTGCACGATCACGGCGGATACACCGGCATCCTGAAAGGCCTGGCGCACACATTCGGCATGGGCGACGGTCGAGCAGAACACGATCGTCTTGCGGTCGCCGGCCTTCTCACGCCAATGACGGATCACGGCATCGGTGATGGGAGTCTTGTTGAGAATCGCCTCGACTTCCGTCATGTCGAAGTCAGTGGCCGTGCGCCGGACCCGCGTCAACTGCTCCTGGGCGCCGACATCGATGACAAAGGTGCGTGGCGGCACGAGGTGGCCGGAGGCGATCAGCTCGCCGAGGGTGATTTGATCCGCGACGTTGCTGAAGACCTCCCGCAGTCCCTTGCCGTCACTGCGGGCAGGCGTCGCCGTCACCCCGAAGATCTGGGCGCGCGAGTTCTTGTCCAGCACCCGGTCGATTACGCGGCGGTACGAGGCCGAGGCTGCGTGATGCGCTTCATCGATCACCAGCAGATCGAGGATCGGGATGGCAGCGAGATGGTTGTCGCGCGACAGCGTTTGCACCATCGCGAACGTGGCGCGCCCGGACCAGGATTTGTCCTTGGCATCGAACACGGAGGTGCTGACGCCCGGATTCACCCGTGCAAACTTGGATAGGTTCTGGCCGGTCAGTTCATCGCGATGAGCGAGGATGCAGGCCTTGGCATCTGGCTCGGCCAACAAGCTGCCGGCCACCGCCGACAGCATGATGGTCTTGCCCGACCCGGTGGGGCCAACAGATAGGGTGTTGCCGTGTTGGGCGAGCGCCGCCAAAGAGCGCTCGACCAGCAGGGCTTGGCGGGGGCGGAGCATCATGGCGGCGTCCCCCTTACTGTGCCCAGCTCGGGCGACCCGGCACGGAGGCACGGCCCGTGGCCTGGGCATACGCGTTCGACCCGTTTGCGGGTGCTGGCGCTTTCGCCGCTCCCTGCGCGCCACCCATGAGGGCGGCGTAGTCCTTGTGGTCTGGCGTGATCGCGGCCTTGATCACGCTCTTGTCTTGGCCGTTCTGGTCTTTGTCCCAGTCGACCTTGCCGAGAAACTCGATGCCATCGAGATCGGCAAACCCGCTGATGCGGCGCGCGTTCTGCGCGGCAGGACTGTTGTCGCCAGGATGAACGCCGCGCGCTGAGTTGAGGATCGCCTTGACGAAGGTGCGGCCCATGTTGGCCCACTCAGGGCCTTTCGGGCTGTGCAGGCCGATCAGCGACCACATCTTGCGACGGGCGAACTCACCCTCCATCACGACGAACTCGCAGTTCAGGTACACCGAGCCGGTGTTGTCGTTGCGGGTGGCGTAGCCGCCGGTCCATCCCTGCGACGGATCATCGAAGCCACCCGGCTTGATGGTCATGCGGACACGCACGAGCGTGCCTTTGGGGATAAGGTCGAAAGAGGTCTGTTCGGAAGCGGAATTGAAATCGAAGTAGGTCATGATCAGGACTCCTGAGTCGAAGTGGATTCGGGGATGGCAGCGGGCGCGGGGCGCGCGAAATCGAGCCGTTCGGTAGCGGGCCTGGCCGGGCCGGCGATCTTTTCCATGAGGCGGCCGAGGTGCGGCTCCTCAATCGGATCGAGCCGCCCGGAGCGGTCCTTGGCGGGGTAGCCCCATGCGTTCAGCGTGTGGCAGACGAAGGCGCGGTAACTGGCGCCGTCATCGGCCTTCAGCTCGGCCAAGGTGACGACCTCATCGACGATGCCGGGCAGTTCCAGGCCGGTTTTGGAGCCGTCGATCTGCAGGGAGAACACGCGGCGATTGAAGTCGTCCAGCCGCTCATCGAGGATGCCGACGAACCACACGTTCTTGCCGCGCGTGTGCTGCAGGTGGGTCAGCCAGGCGATCATTTCCTGGCCCATCAGCCCGTATGCACCCCGGCTGTCGGGTTTGCCCGTCTTCTCGGAGTAGGCCTGTGGCTGGCCCTTGCACCATTGCAGGCACAGGCGACCGGCCACGGTGATGGAGTCGACGAACACGGTGTCGTACTTGTCCAGGACCGTCGGATCACCGAAGCGCGCGCATACGGCATCGAAGTGGGCTTGGCTGAACGGCTGGTCGTCGCGCAGCGCCGGGTTCGGCCCGCCGATGTACACCGCGAAGTCACGACACTCCTGCCAGGTGCGCGGACGGATCGTGTCGCCGGCCCAGCCCTCGACCGCGAGATCACCAGCCTCAAGATCAAAGAACAGCGTGGCCGTGGGTTTCAGCGTCCAGAGTTGCGAGGTCTTGCCGATGCCGCTCTTGCCGACGAGCACACCCTTCACGCCACGGCGCTCGGCCAGACGCTGGTCTGCAGTAATGATGGGGAGGCTCATTTGCATGCCTCCTCAGTGCTGATGCTGGCGAACGCGTCAGCAACGGTGGTCATACCGAGCGCGCCACGCTTGCGGGCCATTTCGTACAGATCGCGCAGACCACTCAGGCGCCTATGGATAACGCGGGTTTCGGACTCCAGGCCCTGGATCGCGAATGCCACGTCATCGATGGTGGCGTCCTCAAGGCGACGCACAACTTCGTCGGGGCGGTTGCCGTCCAGCGCTGGGATGCGAATGGTTTCGGGCAGATCCCGGAGGTACATCTCCGGTTGTTTGCGCAGCAGTTCGAGCAGCGTAGGTTTGGTTTTGCCGGTCGCTTCGCGACCTCTCGCCTGCGGTTCGCGCAACTTCACTTCGTTTGTTGTCATGGCGATTACTCCTGAAGCAGAGCGAGACGAAAGCCCGGCTTGCCGGTCTTGAGGGTGCGTGCCGGGGCGAAGGCGCTCTTCAGCGACTCGGGCCACGCGTTGAACTTGGTTTCCGAGATCCGGTAGCTGATGTCCACGTACTCGGACGGGTCGTCGCCGTTGGCTGCAATGCGACGGGTGATCTCGGCGAGCCGCGTCTGATCCCAGTCGACCTTCTTGGGCAGATCTGCGGTGATGCGGACATGGCCGTCGTCGAAATGGACGACGCCGGTGTCCTTGCCTGCCGCCAGGCGGAGCTGGTGTGCGCGGTCGGCATACTTGAGATCCAGTGCGCGATCGACGTGCTCGACGATCGCCTTGGCAGCGGCGAGAAGATCAGCAGCGTCGTTCTTGAGCTGGAACAGGGACTCGCTGGCAAGCGCAGCCAGTTCGCCGGCCGGGGTGGTCAGGACTTCGTCGGGGGAGATGCGGTTCACAGCGCACCTCCCGCATTGACGCGTTCAGAGGTGCTCTTGCGCAGGCTCTCGGACTCGTAGGCTTCGATGTCCTCGATGCGGTAAGCGACGCGACCCTGCAGCTTCAGGAATACCGGGCCGATACCTTCGGAGCGCCAGCGTTCAAGCGTTGCTTCGCTGACTCCCCAACGTTCGGCCAATTGGCCTTGATTCAGATGTTTGACACTCACGATGCACTCCTTCTGGTTGTTGCGAATTCGTGAGGTCAGTTTCGAAGTCGGCCTGTGCGGGCGTCTGCCGCCGCCATGTACGGGCTGATGTACGGGCGCAGCTTCTGCGGGGAAAAGCGGGGCCCAGAAAGCAAAAAACCGCCCGAAGGCGGTTGTGCGTGCTCATGGATATTGGTGTTGGCTCATTCCAGCTTGATGCCGTATCCAGCATCGTCATGCTCGATGTAGTCGAGCCATTGGCTGTTCCCGCTGAAGATGCTCGGGACCCGTTTGCCGCGTGCGGCCTCGCGCGATCCGTGTGCCGCGACCAGGATGTCGCCAGCAGAAACTCGTTGGCGTCCATTCTCGAACTGCTCGACCAGATACTTCACCACTGCTGCCTGTTTAGGTCCGGTGACCGTCCAAGGAGCGATCGATCGAGTGGTGATGTGTAGCGTGCTGTTGAAATGATCGAATCTCACAACGGGCGAGCGCTCAATCGTTCCGCCTGGGGATGCAAGCAACAGTCGGTGGATCAAATCGGTATCAACCACCGGGCTGGCGCTGTTCGGGCTCAACACGCTGTTGAGCGGGATGAGCCGATAGTTCCTGGGTGGTCGCACTATCGCGGGCTGCGCAGACCCGGTGGTGAGAATGACGCCGGTGTTGGGCAGAGATAGTTGGTCGAAGTACCGGTATACGTCATCGATCGAATTCGCCAAGCCCCGGACCAGCCACGTATCGACATGGACTTGACCGATGCGCATCGTCCCGAGATGCCAGAGGACATCTTCGATGGCTGCGGTGGTGATACCGCGTCGTAGCGCCTGCGGGATTTCCATGAGATCTGCCAAGTAGTTCAGCAGCTTCGTGGCAATGACTGCGCGGACGGCGGCCATCTCGGCGGAGATATATTTCACGCGAAAGGTTTCCGGGCAGCGGTAGCGGTACCGCGCAGGATCAGCGTCCTCCTCGATATCGACCAGGATTCGCTCGTCGCGGCAAGGTGCCGGGTAGCAACCCGCGTAGCCGACGCACTCAGTCCAGGCGGCCAAATCATGGTCAGAAAGACTCAGTTTGCGCGATAGGTCCCAGCCGGGAACACCGTGCAGGCGCTGCCCATCACCGTCGGCAATCGGCTGCCCTGACTGCTCGAACAGATCGATCAGTTCAAGCAGCGACTGCGTCGGCAGGGGCTTCGACGACATGACCGATCTCCTTCACCAGATGCCATTTGGCCAGCAGTCGGTCGCACAGCGCCCGGTCCTTTTCCCGCTTCGTCTTGATGTTGCACTTGTTGTCGTCACGCAGGATCACGGTGATCGTCCGCGCGCGGTCCTTGCCGACCTTTTTCAGCTTGATGGACAGCTTGGCGTAGTTCAGGTGGTGATCGCGGAAGTCGAAGGTGGGGCTGATCAACGACCGAGCAGCGGCGTAGATGTCGTCGACGTCCTTGGTCCAGATCTTCACCAGCAGCGACCGACCATTGGCAGCGGAGTAGCCAAGCTCGACGACCTTGACGTGAGCCACGGGCTCGCCAGCCGAGTCGAAGTTTCGCGGCGCCGCCAGGCTCTGGTAGTCGTACTGCTTGAGCGGGATCTTCTCGCCGGTGATGGGCGATTGCAGCAGGGAGTCGGCCACGATTCGGGCCAGCGCTTCGCGCCCACCCGTATCCTTTGACAGCACCTCCAGGTGTCCATTGGCCGGCTCATAGGTGATGTGCGATGAAACCGCACGGATCACCTCTTGTGGCACCAGTTCGCTGGCCTGCACGCAGTCGATGATTTCCGGTGGGCGGTTGTGGTGGATGCTGATCTGGTAGAGGTCCACGTCTTCGCCGGTCGGCGTATCGGGCCGCAGGCGCTTGAAGATCTGGATCGCGACGGCGTCATCGGAGCACCCGAGTTGTTGGGCCACGGTCTGGTGGAACGCCGTCTTGGCAGCTGCATCGTCGAGTACAGCAAGGTTGGCGGGCGCCATGAAGCCCGAGTAGCAAGAGGCGCTTTGCCGAAACACGTCGGCCTGCCGGGCGTTCAGCGCTTCCTCGAAGAGCGCGGGCTCGTTGATATGAAGCCACAGCGCCCGCTGGTACTGGTTCGGGATCGCAGCGAAGGCTTCCCGGGCGGCGTCATCGAAAATATCGTCCTTGAAGCCGTCGATGACGTCCTGGCCGGCGCCGTCCGACAAGAGCACGATTCGTTCGGCCACTTCCTCGATCCGCTGCCGCTCACTCACCCCAAGGGCGGACAGCACGGCCTCCATCTGTTCACGCTGCTCCTTTTTCGGCTTCTTGGTGTCCAGGTCCGGCATGGCCAGGCTGAACTCGTCCACCATGAATTCACGGAACACTGCCGGCGGCAGGTGTCCCAGGAGCTTGGTCAAGTTCTCTGCATCATTCATCTACATACCCCTCAAAGGTTTGGATTGGCTTGGTATCAGCCCCGACGGCCCCTTCTTCTTGTTGGGGTGTGCAGACCGATGGCGTTCGGTGTACCGAACGATTGTGATTGTCTCGGAGGGGTTAGGGGTTTGTCAAGCAGGTACGAATTCGTTCGGCGTAGTGGTATTATTTTCGGCCTGACGCGAACACATGAGGAGATAACGGTGCCATCGCCCCTGGGGGACAAGATCCGCGCATTGCGGAAGCAGAAGAAGCTCAGCCTGGAGCAGTTGGCCGAGCTGACGGACTCCAGCAAGAGCTACATCTGGGAGCTGGAGAACAAGGACGATCCGAAACCATCGGCCGACAAGATCGGCAAGATCGCCGCCGTCCTCGATGTCACCACGGAGTTCCTGTTGACCGAGTCGGCCGCCACGCCGGACGAGCAAGTGCTCGATGAGGCCTTCTTCCGCAAGTACAAAACCATGTCGGAGCCGGACAAGAAGAAGATCCGCAAGATCCTCGATGCCTGGGAAGATGAATGACGGATGCGAAGAAGCCCATGGCCGAGGCCAATCGCATCTCGTCCATGCTCAACACGGTTCTCGGTGCGGATCGCTTTCCGGTCAAGGTTGATGAGCTGGCGCTGGAGTATTCCCGCCAGTGCTTCTCAGACTCGCCGATCGACAAGGTCCAGGGCGAAGATCTCGACGGTTTCGATGGTCTGCTGAAAGCCAATAAGTCGCGGTCGAAGTGGCTGGTCCTCTACAACAGTGCCACCCCGTCGGAGGGTCGCAAGCGCTTCACGATTGCGCATGAGTTCGGTCACTACATCCTTCACCGTCACCAGCAGGACATTTTCGAGTGCGGCGACGGCGACATCGAAACGGGAGACAACAACGAGCGCGACATCGAGGCAGAGGCGGACTTGTTTGCTTCGACCCTGCTGATGCCGCTGGACGACTTCCGGCGCCAAGTCGACGGCCAGCCGATCAGCTTCGATCTGCTGGGCCACTGCGCAGACCGCTATGGTGTATCGCTCACGGCCGCCGCCTTGCGCTGGACCGAGATTGCACCCAAACGAGCGGTGCTCGTGGCCAGTCGCGACGATCACATGCTGTGGGCCAAGTCGAACAAGGCGGCGCTGAAGTCTGGCGCCTACTTTGCGACCCGCAGGAACACCATCGAACTGCCGGGTGATGCGCTGGCGCACAGCAACAACGGCTGGGTCGGCAGCCAGCAACAGACGGCACAGGCGCAGCTCTGGTTTCCACGCGAACCGGAGAGCATGCAGGTCAATGAAATGATCAGGGTTGCCGGCCAATACGACTACACCCTGACCTTGCTACTGCTGCCTGAAGCCGAGTGGCAGGGAGCGCGCCACGACGACGAGGAGCCGGAGGAAGACACCTACGACCGGTTCATCCGCAACGGCCAGTATCCGGTTAGAAAGTAGGCGTTACCGCGCTTCAGTTTTCGCGCCAACCCGCACCAGCCCGCACGCGTCCGAAACTCCCTCATGGTGTCGGCGGCGGTCCATCCGGACAATTTCACTGCATGTGATTTTGACGGAAAGGACTGCTACCCATGCATCAAATCAACCATCTACCGCCCGAGCGGATGACGCCGGAGCAGCGTCGCCACGAGATCGCGTCACTGCTGGCCAACGGCCTGGCCCGTCTGCGTATCAGCGGTGCAGAACAGTCCGCACACATCGCCGAAGCGAGCGAGTTTGAGCTTGGCTTATCTGGCAACCAGCGCGTTCATTCAGACCCCGTCAACAAGACAACTACGGAGTCCAAATGAGCACGTCATTTTCAACGCCGCCATCGGTGGCAGCACAAATCGCCAGGTTGCCCGAGTTACCCATGGCAGAGATCCGGGCCCTCTGGCAGAAGTTGGTCGGCGGCGACACGCCCACCCACAACCGCCAGTTCCTAGAACGCCGCATTGCCTACCGGCTGCAGGAGGCAGAGTTCCGCAAAGTCGACGCGAACCTGCTGGATCGCAATCAGCGCCGCATCGAATCCCTGGTGGAAACCGGCAAGGTGAAAAAGCGCGACCGCGATTACCGTCCGGCCGCCGGCACTGTGCTGGTCCGAGAATACAAAGGCGTCGAGTACCGGGTGATCGCAACCGCCGATGGCCATTACGACTTCCACGGCCGCATGTTCCCGAGCCTCTCGATGATCGCCCGTGAGATCACTGGCATGCGCTGGTCGGGGCCGTTGTTCTTTGGGCTCAGGCCGCCATCCAATGCCAAGACCAAGCCGTCCACCAAGAAGCGAGGTGGACGATGAGCGACGTTTTGAAGCGCCGCATGCGCTGCGCGGTCTATACGCGCAAGTCCACCGACGAAGGACTCGACCAGGAATACAACTCCATCGATGCCCAGCGCGACGCCGGTCATGCCTACATCGCCAGCCAGCGCGCCGAGGGCTGGATTCCAGTAGCCGACGACTACGACGATCCCGCCTTCTCGGGCGGCAACATGGAACGTCCGGCGCTGCGCCGCATGATGGCGGACATCGAGGCCGGCAAGATCGACGTGGTCGTCATCTACAAGATCGATCGCCTTACGCGCAGCCTGGCGGACTTCTCCAAGATGGTCGAGGTGTTCGAGCGCTACGGCGTGTCGTTCGTGTCGGTCACCCAGCAGTTCAACACGACGACCTCGATGGGTCGGTTGATGCTGAACATCCTGCTGTCCTTCGCCCAGTTCGAGCGCGAGGTCACCGGCGAACGCATCCGCGACAAGATCGCAGCCAGCAAGCGCAAGGGCATGTGGATGGGCGGCGTGCCACCGCTGGGCTACGACGTCGAGAACCGCCGACTGGTGCCCAACGAACGCGAGGCCAAACTGATCCGGCACATATTCCAGCGCTTCGTTGAACTCGGCTCCAGTACGGCGCTGGTCAAGGAGCTGAAACTGGATGGCGTGACGTCGAAGGCGTGGACCACGCAAGACGGCAAGACCCGCGAGGGCAGGCCGATCGACAAGGGCCACATCTACAAGCTCCTCAGCAACCGGACCTACCTTGGCGAGTTGCGGCACAAGGACCAGTGGTACCAGGCGGAGCACCCGCCCATCATCAGCCGCGAACTGTGGGATAGCGTCCACGCGATCCTGGCCACCAATGGCCGGGTGCGAGGCAACGCGACTCGGGCAACCGTGGCGTATCTGCTCAAGGGCATCGTGTTCGGCAACGATGGTCGAGCACTGTCGCCGTGGCACACGACCAAGAAGAATGGCCGTCGGTACCGGTACTACGTGCCTCAGCGTGACGCCAAGGAGCACGCGGGCGCCTCAGGCCTGCCGCGCTTGCCGGCCGCCGAACTCGAGTCGGCGGTACTCGACCAACTGCGCGCGATCCTGCGTGCCCCGAATCTACTCGGCGACATGCTGCCGCAGGCGATCAAGCTCGATCCAACCTTGGACGAGGCGAAGATCACCGTGGCCATGACCCGGCTCGACGCGATTTGGGATCAACTTTTCCCGGCCGAGCAGACCCGGATCGTGAAACTGCTGGTCGAGAAAGTCATCGTGTCACCCAACGACCTCGAAGTGCGGCTTCGCGCAAATGGCATCGAACGCTTGGTGCTGGAGCTGCGCCCCGAGCCGGTCGAGCAACAAGTGGAAGCACTGGCATGAGCGACATCCGCATCCAGAAGACAGGCGAGCCCGACATCCTGCAGACCAGCGACGGCAGGCTGACCTTGTCCGTGCCGATCCAGATCAAACGCCGCAGCGGCCGCAAGCTGGTCACCTTGCCAAACGGCGAAACCGCGCCGGTTAGACCGTGGGACGTAGCACCGACCTCCATCCAACTGGCGCTGGCCAGGGGCCACCGCTGGCTGGCGATGCTGGAGTCAGGAGAGGCGAAGTCCTTGAAGGAGATCGCTACGCGGGAAGGAATCGACAACAGCTACGTCAGCCGGATGGTCAACCTGACCACGCTGGCCCCCGACATCGTGGCCGCCATCCTGGACGACGTATTGCCGAACCACGTCACGCTGTTTGATCTGGCGGTTGATCCGCCAGCGCTGTGGGATGAACAGCGGGCCAGGCTCATGTAGACCGAGCGGGGGCACAGGGGTAAAATTGCCCCAGGTGCCCACCTTACTTGCACACGAGTAAAAAAAGGCGTTGCCTCACTGTCACTGAAAACCTCTCTTTGAGCCTCGTCGTCGGGGACTTAAACGTGTGCGCCTGACCCGAAATCGGCGTGGCATTGAGGAAAGGTTTGTCATGACAATCAAAGAACTCGCGTATTCCGCGCAGCAGCACCTTCAGGCCAGCACTGGTGGCTCATTCAAGCGAGCCCACGTCTACGAGCTGTTGGCAGCTTCCTTCGGCTTCAACTCTCACGCCGCGTTTGGCGTTGACACTGTGCTCACGGAGCTTCGCCAGAACGACCGGCGGGTGGTCCCGCAAAGTGCGCTCATCAAGCGGCGTTGCATCGAGCTTGGGTATCAACCTGACACCGTGATTCTGGCGTCGTCGGCGTTGGAATCTTTCTTGGCAGAGCGCCAGATCGGTGTCGCCAGCATCTCGTCATTGGTCAGTCGCCTGAGAGGGGAGTCGTCCAGCCAAGACGAAGAGCTCGAATACGACGAGGATGAGCTATTCGACCCTACCGACGAGGCGTTCGGACCGATCCTTCTAGATGGATTGGCTGCGGCGGCTAGTAAGGGCAATGCCCTGGCTCACTACGCGCTGGCGCTGATACACGCCCCTGACGATGAAGACGACCCGGACGCTGGAAGTTCCTATTGGTACTCCCAGGGGCAGCAGGGCCGTGTCCTGACGGGGGTGGAAAAGGAGTGGGCCGAAGCCCACGAGGCTCGTCTCGCTCAAGCCGAGAAGTACTCGCGGCACCTGAGGGAGGCCAGTCGACTGGGGAATCAGGATGCACTTCTCGACTTGGCGGATCGATTTGACGATCCGTCCTTCTTCGAGCAGTCGCGCCACGGCGTCGATGCTGACCCAGCAGCGATTGCGGCGATCGCAGAACGCATGGGCCGCACTTCAGACGCCAAGCATTGGCTGACGCTGGCTGCCGAGAGGGGAGATACGGACGCCATGCTCCAGCTCATTGAGGAACACGATCAAGGTGACCTACAGCGATGCTGGACGTGGGTGTATCTCTCGCAGTTGGTCGGAACGGATCTGACTCGGGACGCGCACTACGCCATCAACGAGGACGGTTCGGACTACGACGATGACGTCGGCGGTCCAGCCTATGTCGCAGGTCGTGACGGGGTAGATCTTGAACCGCTTGCTCCGGCGCAAGACGCCGCTGCCAGGCTCGCTGCGCAGAAACTGTTTGACCAGATCGAATAGAACGCACGGTAAGACTGCTGGCTTTGCGCTAGGGACGTTTGCCCACTCCGGTAGCCAATGCTGCAATCCAACCGCTTGATTCGTCCGCGCGTAACCCTTTGATCTGTATGGGCCTGCGTTGCGGCCTTTGCGGACTTCGGGCCAGTTCCAGGGAGCGAGGTCGGAGCGAGGAATGGCCAGGAGAGAGTGGAATGTGGCCCGGAACGGCCAATTCGGGCGGCCGGCGAAGTCCGCAGGCTTCCGCAGGAACCCCCAACAACACGCGGGAACTGGCGCAAATAGACAAGAAAAAGCCCCAACTGATAACAGTTGGGGCTTAAGTATTGGTGGAGGTGGCGGGAGTCGAACCCGCGTCCGAAGGTGTTCAACGCCTGAATCTACATGCGTAGCTCAACGTTCGATCTCGTTCCGCGACAAGCACGATGAGCAAGGCGCACCGCGAAACCAGCCTGCTTGATTTGACCTAGGACCGACAGGCGGCAGTCTTTGGCGATCCCGTGATAATGACCCTACACCGACGAGCACGAGCACAAGTGGGTTCGGGGCTTACGCCTTAAGCGGCGAGAGCGTAGTTGTCGTCGTTGGCAACTATGAGTTTGCTGCTGGATTAACGAGGAAAGCTGCCCCCTCGGCATGCATCAAGCCATCTCACTACCCCCGTCGAAGCCAGGACACCCCCGGGGCAACTTGTGACAGCCGACGAAGTATATGGTGCCGGCTTCGCGGACATCAATGAGCGGCCGCACCGGCCGCGCGGCGCGAGTGCACCCTGTTCAGCCTTCGTCGCTCAGCCGTGGCGATTGTGCGCGTTCATCGTGCGCTGCTTTTCGCGCTGCCAGTCGCGCTCTTTCTCGGTATCGCGCTTGTCGTGCTCCTGCTTGCCGCGCGCCACCCCGACCTCGACCTTCACCTTGTTGCCCTTCCAGTACATGGCGGTGGGCACGATGGTGTAGCCCTTGCGTTCAACCGCGCCGATCAGCTGGTCGATCTCGTGCTTGTGCAGCAGCAGCTTGCGGGTGCGGCGGTCTTCGGCGATGACGTGGGTGGAGGCGCTGATCAGCGGCGGGATCGATGCACCGTGCAGGAAGATCTCGCCATCGCGGATCATGGCGAAGCTCTCGCCGAAATGGATGCGCCCAGCGCGCAGCGCCTTCAGCTCCCAGCCCTGCAGGGCGATGCCCGCCTCGTAGCGCTGGTCAATGTGGTACTCGAAGCGTGCGCGCTTGTTGAGCGCGATGGTGCCGCCGCCCTTGGTGTCCTTGTCCTTGTCCTTGCTCTTGGCCATGTCCGCTAGACTTCCGGGCGCTTGCCCTGTGCCGGCTTGGCCGCATATCGGGCCGTACCTGGATGTTTTCTTGAAGAGGCTACCGTGATCGAGATTCGCCGCAGCGCGCTGGTGCCGTATACGCCCGCGCAGATGTTCGATCTGGTCAACGATGTCGAAGCATACCCCAAGCGCTTTGCCTGGTGTTCCGGCTCGCAGGTTCTCGAACGCGGGGAGAACATGCTGGTGGCGCGCCTCGATCTCAAGATGGCTGGCTTCAACCAGAGCTTCACCACCCGCAACACGCTCGATCGTCCGCATCGCCTGCAGATGAGCCTGGTCGATGGCCCGTTCCGCAGCCTGGAAGGCGTGTGGTCGTTTACCGCGTTGGGCGACAGCGGATGCAAGATCGAATTCGCGCTGGACATCGACTACGCCGGATGGCTCGGCGCCAGCGCTGTGAAGCTCGGTTTCCAGGGGCTCGCCGGTCGCATGGTCGAGGATTTCAGCCGCGAGGCGAAGCGCATCCATGGCTGAGTGCGACGACGGCATCCGAATCGAACTGGCATGGCCCCGCCCGGGGGGTGTGCTTCGCTGCCTGCTGCATTTGCCGGCCGGTTCGACGGCCGCCGACGCGTTGGCCCGTGCCGTGCGGTCGGAGGGGTGGCCGGTGGACGCCTTGCAAGGGTGGCCGCTTGGCGTCTTTTCCCGGCGTATCGAGCCTGGCGATGTTCTGCGCGACGGGGACCGGTTGGAAATCTATCCGCCGCTGCAGCTGGATCCGAAGGAGGCCCGCCGCCGGCGTGCCGCGTATCCGCGCCGATCCGCGGATGGATGAAGCTCACTCACCCGAGGGCTTGTCGCCGGCGCTCGCGTCCGGGGGCGAGCCGCTTTTGTCGCCGCGGGTTTCGTTGACGGGATAATTCACCTTGTACTTCTTGGTGTCGTTCAGCAGTTGCTGATCGTCCTGCGCAAAGAAGTTGCCTTCGGTGCGCACCAGCGTGTCGTTGTTGAAGGTGAGGGTGAAGGTGCGCACCTTGATCTCGCCGCCGCGATGCTGCTGGGTGGAGACGTAGTCCCAGCGGTCCTGGTCGAACGGGCTGGCGACCGAGGGGGAACCCATGAGGACGAGAACCTGACGCTTGGTCATGCCGGGCTTCAGCTGCGAAACCGCTTCCTTGGTGAGGATGTTGCCCTGCTGCACGTCGGGGGTATACACAAGGCGGCAACTGGCCAGGGACAGCGCCAGCGTGGCGAAACCCAGCGTGCGAATCAGTTTTTGCATGCGTGTTGCGTCCCGAACGTAAAGGTGGTGGATGATACACTAACGGCCTTGGATAACCGCGCGTGGAGCTTGCAATGGATCAGGAAACCCGGGAGCTGCGCAAGGCAGGGCTCAAGGTCACGCACCCGCGCATGCGCATCCTGCAGATCTTCGAGGAGGAGGGCGTCCAGCACCTCTCCGCGGAGGACATTTACCGAAAACTGCTCGCCTCCCAGGAGGACATCGGGCTGGCCACCGTCTACCGCGTGCTGACCCAGTTCGAGGCCGCCGGGATCCTGATGAAGCACAACTTCGAGGGCGGCCAGGCGGTCTACGAGCTCGATCGCGGCAAGCATCACGACCATATGATCGATGTGGACAGCGGAAAGGTGATCGAGTTCGTCAGCGAGGAGATCGAGCGGCTGCAAAAGGAGATTGCTGCCAGGCACGGTTACGAGCTGGAAGACCACAGTCTGGTACTCTACGTACGGCCCAAGGGCGCCCGCAAGCTGGTCTAGCAGAGCAGCCTGGGCCCAGTCGACGGATTTGGGGCAAAAAAAACCGCAGGAGGACTCCTGTCCACCCACGGTTTATCCGTTACCAGGTGGCGTCCGGATCAAGGGCGAATTGCTCGCGTTGACCCTGAACCCCGTTGGTACCGGCCGAGCGGCCATCCCTGCCACCCTTCGAAGTCACCGTCCCCACGGTGACTTCGGCACGCCATCTTGCGATGGCGGCTCCCCCACATCGATGGGCATGATCCTAACGAAGCCTTCACGAACCGTGTATTGGAAAAATTCCTAGGTCAAGCGTATGGAGGGCGCCGATTTGGGAGAGGGCGGATTGCTGCCACGCAGCAAGATGCGCAGGTGAACGCCCGAGGACGATTGCCGCAGGCGGAACAACCCGCCCAGCGAGGTGACCCGGTCGCGCATGCCTTGCAGACCACGGCCGCCGCGGGGGACGGTTTTGGGCAACCCAACGCCATCGTCGCGGATGTCAAGCAGGGCCAGCGGCGCACCATGGCGCTCGCCGATGCGCAGCCGCAACCGGAAATGTTTCGCCTGCGCATGCTTGACGGTATTGGTGGCGCTTTCCTGCGCCAGACGGTAGATCGCCGTGCGCGTGTCGTCGTCGAGCAGGCGGGGATCGCCGTACATGTCCGTCACGTAGACGATGCCGGCGGCATCGAGCAGGTCGCGGATCGGGCCTTCCTCCAGGGCGCGAAGCAGGCCGAACTCGTCCAGCACGGCCGGCCGCAGGTCGTCGAGCAGGCGGTGCAGGGCCCGCCGCATGTGCCCCAGGATGGTATTGACCGAATGGCCCACATCCTCCATGCCGACCGACTTCAGGCGGTCCTGGGCCAGCTTGATGTGGGTCTGGATGGCGGTGATGTTCTGCCCCAGCTCGTCGTGGAGTTCGGCGGCCATGTAGCGCCGCTGGCTTTCCTCGGCCTGCAGGTTGCCGCGTGCGGCATCGCGCAGTTGGCGCGCAAGCTGGTCGAGCCGACGGTTTACTGCGGCCAGGTAGACATTCTGCTCGGCGACCCGTTCGCTGCTGCGGCGCAGGGCATCGGTGGCCGAGCCGAGCATCAGGGCGCCCGTGCCTGCCACCGCGAGGAACAGGTAGCCGGAGGCGCTGGGCATCGATTGGCCCACGACGCCATCCACCAGGCTCATGCCGATACTGGTGGTGAGCATGGCCAGGCTGGCGCCGCGCCAACCGTGCCGGAAGGCAAAGAACATCACCGGCGCGAGCGACAGCACACGCGCGAACTGCGGTTGCGGTGCGGCGTGCTGGGACAGCATCAGCAGGATTGCCATCGACGGCAGCATCACCAGCAGACCGTCCATGATCAGGTGCGCCAACATCCGGCGGGCAGGGCGCGCGCGCGCCAGCATGATCATCACCGGGACGATCAGCAGTACGCCGAGATAATTGCTCAGCAGGTCCAGGCCGAGCGCCTCCACCATCGGGGTAGACGGAGCGGTCTGGTGCATCAGGGCCAGCAGCGCGGCATCGATGGCGGTGGTCGCCGTCACGATGAGCACCGCCGAGAGCAGCAGGCGCGTGACGTCCTCGGGCACGCGCAGGCTCGGGTGCAGGTTGGCCTTGCGCAGCAGCCACAGTCCGGTGGCCACGATCAGCGGGTCGGGCAGATCGCCCAGCAGAAAACCCAGCCACCCCATGGCGGCATCGCGGTGGATTTCCAGCATGGCGCTGGCGCCCAACTCGAGTCCCAGCAGCCACGGCCATTGTCGGGTCGGGGTAAGCAGCAGTGCGCCGAAGCGCAGCCCGAAGGGCAGCATCCAGTAAGGTTGTTCGGTCGGCCACAACGCCAGCCACGCCATCAGGTAACACGCGCCGAGAAACGGGCCTGAAGTGAGGAGACGGGTGGTCTGGGTCCGCATCGGCGCATGGTACATGTGCGATGCTTTGGCGGGATGAGGCCGGCCGCATCGCGGCCAGGAGATAGGCATGTACAGCATCGTTCTGGTCGATGACCACGCCATCGTGCGCGAGGGATTCAAGCGTCTGATCGAGATGGAGCCGGATCTTGAAGTGGTCGCGGAATGCCGCTGTGCCGACGATGCGGTCGACGCCGTCAACCGGCGCGCGCCGGACCTGGTGGCGCTGGATCTGTCCCTGCCCGATGGCAGCGGTCTGCCGCTGATCGAGCACCTGCTGAGCGTGTCGCCGTCCAGTCGCATCGTGGTATTGAGCATGCACGACGGCGAGCCGTATGTGTCCGAGGCGCTGCGCCGTGGCGCCAGCGGCTACGTGACCAAGGGCGTGGCACCGGAGGAACTGGTGGCCGGGCTGCGTGCCGTGATGAACGGCGAGTGCTATCTCAGCTCCGACCTGCGTCGTCGCCGCGCCGAGCGGCCGGCCGAGGCGCTTGATCCGATCCAGCGCCTGACCGCCCGCGAGCGCGAGGTGTTCCTGCTGCTCGCGGCCGGCCGGGCCCCCAAGCAGGTGGCGGCCGAGCTGGGCATCGGCCAGAAGACGGTCTACATCCACCGCGGCAGCCTGATGGGCAAGCTCGGCGCCGGTTCGGAACTCGATCTCTATCGCATGGCCGCCGAGCGCGGCCTGCTGCAGGGTCCCGGCTGAGGCCGAGAAAGAATCGCCCGCCTGCAGCGGTCGAATTTTTCTCGGCCTCCGAGTTCAGCCGGCCTGCGCGCGTTCCAGCATCTGCCTGGCGTGGGCGCGGGTGGCCTGGGTGATCTCCAGGCCACCGAGCATGCGGGCAAGCTCGGCGCGGCGGCCGTTGGCGTCCAGTGTCTCGATGCGGGTGTGGGTGGAAGCCTCGTCGCTGTGCTTGCTGACCAGCAGGTGGGCATGCCCCTGCGCGGCGACCTGGGGCAGGTGGGTGACGCACAGCACCTGGCGGGTGGCGCCCAGCGCGCGCAGCTTCTGTCCGACCACTTCGGCGACCGCCCCGCCGATGCCGGCATCGACCTCGTCGAAGACCATGGTGCCCACGCTGTCCTTGCCCAGCGTGGCTACCTCGATGGCGAGGCTGATGCGCGCCAGCTCGCCGCCCGAGGCCACCTTGCGCAGTGGCCGCGGCGGCTGGCCCGGATTGGCACTGACGAGCAGCTCGCAGCGTTCAAGCCCTTGTGGGTCGGGCTCGTCGCCGTCCAGGGGTTCCAGCTCGACCCGCAATATGCCGCCGGCCATGCCCAGCTCGCCCATCAGTGCGCTCACCTCGCCGCCGAGGCGTTCGGCGGCGGCGCGGCGTTGCCGGCCCAGGCGGGCTGCCGCTTCGGTGTAGTCGGCGCGCAGCCGCTGTTGCTTCGCTGCCAGGGCCTGCAGCGCCTCGCCGGCTCCTTCGAGTTCGGCCAGTTCCTCGCGCATGGACAGCAGCTTGTCGTGGAGTTCGGCCGGCGGCAGGCGGTGGCGGCGGCCAAGTTCGTGCAGGCGGGCGAGATGGGCGTCCACCTGGGCGAAGCGATCCGGGTCCAGGTCGACGTCCTGCGCATAGCGCGCCAGGTCGTCGGAGGCCTCGCTGAGCTGGATGCCGGCATTGTCGACCAGTTCCAGCAGCGGATTGAGCCGCTCGTCCAGCGCGGCCAGCCGGGTCAGCTCCGCATGCGCCCGCCCCAGGGCGCGGCGCAGGGCGAATTCGCTGTCGCCGTCGAGCAGTTCGACCACGCCGGAAGCGCCTTCGGCCAGTCGCCCGGCATTGGCCAGGCGCTTGTGCGAGGCTTCCAGCTCGGCCAGTTCGGCCGCCGGCAGCGCCCACTTTTCCAGTTCGCCGACTTCGTGGCGCAGCAGTTCCAGACGCCGGTCGCGATCATCGCCGCCGCTGAGCTTGCGGATGCGCGCACCGAGCTCGCGCCACTGCACCGCCAGCTCGCGGACCTGGCCCAGCGTTTCCTCATGGCCGGCATAGGCATCCAGCAGGGTCATCTGGTGGGTGCGCGACAGCAACGCCTGATGCTCGTGCTGGCCGTGGATTTCCACCAGCAGCGTGGCCAGCTCGCCGAGCTGGCTGGCGTTGGCCGGACGCCCGTTGATCCAGGCGCGCGAGCTGCCCTCGGCGCGGATCACGCGGCGCAACTGGCAGGCGCCGCCGTCGTCCAGTTCCTCGCGCTGCAGCCAGGCACGCGCCTCGGACAGGTCGCCCAGGTCGAATTCCGCGGCCAGCTCGGCGCGGTCGCTGCCAGCACGCACCATGCCGCTGTCGGCACGCGACCCGGCCAGCAGCATCAGCGCGTCGACCAGCAGTGATTTGCCGGCGCCGGTTTCCCCGCTGACCACGGTCAGCCCGGGGCCGAGGGTGATCTCGGCTTCTTCTACGACGGCGAAATGTCGGACGTAAAGCGAAGTGAGCATGGTGGCCTGGTGTCTGGCGAGTACGGGGATTGTAGGGAGCGCCGCCGGTGCCGGCGAGGCCCCGTCTCAGGACGGGGCAGTCTGGCGCAGCCGGCTTGCAAAGCAGGGCGCGACACCTTATTTCTTGCCTGTCTCAAGGATTGCCACAGCGCATGCCTCTTCTCCACGGCCACGAACTCGACGCCCGCGCCCGGCGGCTGCTGCGCACGCTGATCGCACAGTACCTGGCCGATGGCGAACCCGTGGGCTCGCGCACGCTGTCGCGCTCGTCGGGGCTGGACGTGAGCCCGGCCACGATCCGCAACATCATGGCCGATCTGGAAGAGGCCGGCCTGGTGGTGTCGCCGCATACCTCGGCCGGTCGCATCCCCACGCCGCGCGGCCTGCGTTTGTTCGTCGACAGCCTGATCGAGCTGCAGCCGGTGGCGCGCGACGACATGGCGCGGCTCAAGCGCGAGCTGCCGCCGCAGCCGTCGACCACGCGCGACCTGCTTGGCAACGTGTCCACGCTGTTGTCGGCGATGACCCATTTCGCGGGCGTCGTCAGCGTGCCGCGGCAGGGCGATTTCCCGTTGCGCCACATCGATTTCGTGGCGCTGCCGGATGCCCAGGTGCTGGTGGTGCTGGTGTTTTCCGACAACCAGGTGCAGAACCGCATCGTGCGCCTGGCCAAGCCGCTGGACGCGCGCGAACTGGAACAGGCGGCCAATTACCTCAATGCCCATTTCGCCGGCCTGCGGCTGGACGATATCCGTGCCCACCTCTTGCACGAGATCCGCGAGGCGGGCAGCGAGCTCAACCGGCTGCTGGCCAGCTCGGTCGAGCTGGCCGCCGCCTCGTTCACGCCGCACGCCGGGGGCGAGGACGTGCTGGTCAGCGGCCAGACCAACCTGATGGCATACGCGGAGCTGGCCGACCTCGACCGCCTGCGTGAGCTGTTCGAAGCGTTCCAGAAGAAGAGCGAACTGCTCCAGCTGATGGAGGTGTGCGCCCGCGCGCCGGGCGTGCGACTGTTCATCGGCGAGGAGTCGGGCTTTACCGCGCTCGATGGCTGCAGCGTGGTCACCGCCAGTTACGGCGCGCAGGGCCGTGTGCTCGGGGCGATCGGGGTGATCGGCCCGACCCGCATGGCCTACGAGCGGGTCATTCCCGTGGTGCAGGCCACTGCCGGATTGCTCAGCGACGCCTTGAATAGGGCCGCGACGACCCTATAACCGCCCCGGGAGGCGGGGTTCCCCGCACATATCGGTGGCCGGCAAGTCTTGCCGGCCCGGGTTTTCTGTTGGAGTGGATGTATGCAGAACAATGATCCGCAGGCGCCGGAACAGGGCCGCGAACACGTCCAGCCGCGCGATGCCGCGGCCGATGACGCCGCCGACACCGCGGCCCTGGAGGCGCGCATCGCCGAGCTCGAGGCCAGCAACGCCGAGCTGCGCGAGACGGTGCTGCGCGAGCGCGCCGACCTGGAGAACCAGCGTCGCCGGCTACAGCGTGATCTGGATCAGGCGCGGCGCTTCGCCAACGAGAAGCTGCTCAACGACCTGCTGCCGGTGTACGACAGCCTGGAGCGCGGCCTGGCGGTGGAAGGCGGCGACATCGCGGCGATCCGCGAGGGCATCAGCCTGACGCTGAAGTCCCTGCTCAAGGTGGCCGAGAGCAACGGCATGGTTCAGGTCGATCCGCTCGGCCAGCCGCTCGATCCGGAGCGCCACCACGCGGTGAGCATGGTCGCCGCGCCGGGGCAGGCGCCGGGCACCGTGGTCAGCGTGCTGCAGAAGGGCTACGTGCTCAACGACCGCCTGCTGCGACCGGCGCTGGTGGCGGTAGCCCAGGACTGACCCGGGCAATCGACCGCAACAGCTGCCAAACCCGTGGGTCCGTCGGCATTGAATCGCCCAGGCCGGGCCCCATTCTGAAAACCAGTTCGCGGCCGCGGAGCCGCTCGGAAGATTCGGAGCATAGACATGGGCAAGATCATCGGCATCGACCTGGGCACGACCAACTCGTGCGTCGCCGTGATGGACGGCACCTCGGTCAAGGTCATCGAGAACTCGGAGGGCGATCGCACCACGCCGTCCATCGTTGCCTTCAACAAGGATGGCGAAGTGCTGGTGGGCGCCTCGGCCAAGCGCCAGAGCGTGACCAATCCGAAGAACACCTTCTACGCGGTGAAGCGCCTGATCGGCCGCAAGTTCACCGACGCCGAGGTGCAGAAGGATCTCCACATCGTGCCGTACGGCATCGTGGCGCACGACAACGGCGACGCCTGGGTGCAGACCGCCGACGGCAAGAAGATGGCACCCCAGGAGATCTCGGCCAAGGTACTGATGAAGATGAAGAAGACCGCCGAGGACTATCTCGGCGAGACCATCACCGAGGCGGTGATCACGGTGCCGGCCTACTTCAATGACAGTCAGCGCCAGGCCACCAAGGACGCCGGCAGGATCGCTGGCCTCGAGGTCAAGCGCATCATCAATGAGCCGACCGCGGCCGCACTGGCCTACGGCCTGGACAAGAAGGGCGGCGACCGCAAGATCGCCGTCTACGACCTCGGCGGCGGCACCTTCGACATCTCGATCATCGAGATCGCCGAAGTCGACGGCGAGAAGCAGTTCGAGGTGCTGGCCACCAACGGCGACACCTTCCTCGGCGGCGAGGACTTCGACATGCGCGTCATCGACTACCTCGTCGAGGAGTTCCAGAAGGAGCAGGGTATCGACCTGCGCAAGGACGCCCTGGCGCTGCAGCGCCTGAAGGATGCGGCCGAGCGGGCGAAGATCGAGCTGTCCTCCAGCCACCAGACCGACGTCAACCTGCCATACGTGACGGCCGACGCGTCCGGTCCCAAGCACCTCAACATCAAGCTGACCCGCGCCAAGCTGGAATCCTTGGTGGACGACCTGGTCAAGCGCACCATCGAGCCGTGCCGCACCGCGCTGAATGATGCCGGCCTGCGCGTGTCGGACATTAACGAGGTGATCCTCGTCGGTGGCCAGACCCGCATGCCCAAGGTGCAGGAATCGGTGAAGGACTTCTTCGGCAAGGAGCCGCGCAAGGACGTCAACCCGGACGAGGCCGTGGCCGTGGGCGCGGCGATCCAGGGCGGCGTGCTGGGCGGTTCGGTCAAGGACGTGCTGCTGCTCGACGTCACTCCGCTGTCGCTGGGCATCGAGACGATGGGCGGCGTGATGACCAAGCTGATCGAGAAGAACACCACGGTGCCTACCAAGGCCTCGCAGACCTTCTCCACCGCCGACGACAACCAGACCGCGGTGACCGTGCACGTGCTGCAGGGCGAGCGCGAGCGCGCCAGTGCCAACAAGTCGCTGGGCAAGTTCGATCTTGCCGGCATCGAGCCGGCGCCACGCGGCATACCGCAGATCGAGGTCACCTTCGACATCGATGCCAACGGCATCCTGCACGTGTCGGCCAAGGACAAGAAGACCGGCAAGGAGCAGAGGATCGAGATCAAGGCCGGCTCGGGCCTGTCCGAGGAAGAGATCCAGCGGATGGTCGCCGATGCCGAGGCGAACAAGGAAGAGGACCGCAAGTTCCACGAGCTCGTCGCCACCCGCAACAAGGCCGACCAGCTGGTGCACGCCACCCGCACCGCATTGAAGGAGCACGGCGGCAAGATTCCGGCCGACCAGCTGTCGACCATCGAAGGCGCACTGTCGGATCTGGAAAAGGCCAAGGATAGCGATGACAAGGCCGCCATCGAGACCAAGGTCGAGAAGCTGGAGCAGGCCGCGCAGGCGCTCTACGCGGCGGCGCAGTCCGCCGGCGGCGACGCCACTGGGCAGTCGGCACCGGGCGGCGGTTCGGCCCAGCCCGATGACGTGGTGGACGCCGAGTTCACCGAGGTCAAGGACGGCGACAAGAAGTAAGGGCCTTGCGGCCCGCATGCCCCGCAAGGGCGTGCGGGCCGTCGCCGTGCATGGGGCCGCCGCCATGTATCTTTTGGGCATCCTGCTGGCGTTCGTGGCGCCGTGGGTGTCGTGTCTGTTTTATGCCACGGTGGCCGCGATCTGGTTCATCTCCGACCGGCGCATCGAATCGCGGATCAAGCAATGAGCAAGCGTGACTACTACGAAGTGCTGGGCGTGGAGCGCAGCGTCACCGAGGCGGAGCTGAAGAAATCCTTTCGCCGGCTGGCGATGAAGTACCACCCCGACCGCTGCCCGGACGATCCCACCGCGCAGGAGAAGTTCAAGGAGGCCAAGGAGGCCTACGAGGTGCTCTCCGACGCGCACAAGCGCGCCATGTACGACCAGCACGGCCACGCCGCCTTCGAGGCCGGCATGGGCGGCCGCGGCGGCGCCGGCTTCGGCGACATGGGAGACATTTTCGGCGACATTTTCGGCGACATCTTCGGCGGTGGCGGCGGACGCGGGCGCCCCCGCCGAGGCGCCGACCTGCGCTACGTCATGGAGCTCGATCTGGAAGAGGCGGTGTTCGGCATCGAGCGCACCATTGAGATCCCGACCCAGGTGAATTGCCACCACTGCAACGGCTCCGGTTCGGCCGACGGCCGGACCGTGCAGTGCCGTACGTGTCGCGGCCACGGCCGGGTGCGCATGCAGAACGGCATCTTCTCGATCCAGCAGGCCTGTCCGCACTGCGGCGGCAGCGGCCAGACCATCGAGAGGCCCTGCAGGCACTGCCACGGCGAAGGACGCCTGGAAGAGACGCGCAAGCTGGCGGTACGCATTCCCGCGGGCGTGGACAACGGCGATCGCATCCGCCTCGCCGGGCAGGGCGAGGCCGGTCCGGCCGGCGCCGAGTCTGGCGACCTGTACGTGGAAGTGCGGGTGCGCGAACACGCCATCTTCCAGCGCGACGGCAACGACCTGTATTGCGAAGTGCCGATCCGCTTCTCGCAGGCCGCGCTCGGTGCGCAGCTGGCGGTGCCCACGCTGGAGGGCGAGGTGGAGATCACGATCCCCCCGGAGACGCAGACCGGCCATCAGCTTCGCCTGCGCGGGCGCGGCGTGAAGTCGGTGCGCAGCGGCCGCCACGGTGACCTGATCTGCCGCGTGGTGGTGGAGACACCGGTGCGCCTGACGCGCGAGCAGCGCGAGTTGTTCGAGCAGCTCGAAGCCACCTTCGCCGGCTGCGAGGCGGAGAAGCACACGCCGCAGGCCAAGAACTGGGTCGACGGCGTCAAGCAGTTCTGGTCGCGCGTCACCTCCTGACACGCGTGTTGCAACGTCGGCGGCACAATGCCGGGGCAATCGTTACGTAAAAGGGGATGGACAGATGGGTGAGATCGTTCGCGTTGCCGTCAACGGCGCCACCGGCCGCATGGGGCGTGCGCTGCTGGAACTGCTGCGCCGCGATCGCCGCTTTGCCCTGGTGGCGGCCATCACCGCGCCGGATGCGCCGGAGATGGGCGCGCCGGTAGCCCACGGCAGCCAGCTGTGTTTCAGCCATGACTGGTCGGCCACCGGGCCGATCGACGTGGTGATCGATTTCAGCGGCCCGGACGGGCTTGCCTCCGCGCTGGCGCATTGCGAGGCGAACGGCGTCGCACTGGTCGTCGGCACCACCGGATACGGCGACCAGCTGGCTCGGCGGATCGACGCTGCCTCGGTGCGTATCGCGGTGCTGCGGTCGGCCAGCTTCAGTCTCGGCATAGCCGTGCTGGCGCGCCTGTTGCGGGAAGCTTCGGCTGCACTGGCCGACTGGGATCTCGAGATCGTCGAGGCCCATCACGGGCGCAAGGAAGACGCGCCCTCGGGCACGGCCTTGCTGCTCGGCGAGTCCGCGGCGGCGGCGCGCGGCGTCTCGCTCGACGCACAGGCGGTGTATGCCCGCGAGGGGCGCAGCGGGCCGCGCCAGCCGGGGACGATCGGTTTCGCCGTCGTGCGCGGCGGCGACATCGTCGGCGAGCACACCGCCATGCTGATCGGGCAGGGTGAACGACTGGAGCTGTCGCATCGGGCGACCGATCGCTCGATCTTCGCGCGCGGCGCGATCGAGGCGGCACACTGGCTGGCCGGCAAGCCGGCCGGCGCCTACGGCCTGGATGCGATGCTGGCCGAGCGCAGCGGACGCTGAACGGCGTCAGTCGCGGTGCGAGGCGTCGCGTGCGCGACCGGCGCCGAGGCGGGTATCGAGCTTGCCGAACAGCTTCTTGAACGCGCGCGAGAACTTGCCGCGCCTGGTCTTGCGCAGCTTCTCCTCTTCGCTGGTCAACCACGCCACCTGGATCACCCGCCGTTCGCCCTCGTAGGGCAGGTGGCCGTGGAAGGAGTTCTCGCAGCGCTTGAACACCGCGAACTCGCCGAACAGCGGCTTGAGTTCCGGCACCACCACGTCGTCGATGTTGTCGATGCGGTGCAGAAAGCGCAGGCAGCCGTCGCTGGTGTCGGGCCACTGCGCGTTGAGGTAGAGCAGGGCGGTGGCGATTTTCGATCGGCTGTCGGTGTGGATGGTGCCGTGGCGCTTGTTCAATGAGCGGCACAGCGTCACCAGGGTCGGGTACTGGCCCAGGTTCTCGATTCCCAGGCGCATGCCCACCGCATGGGCGAAATCCGCCGCGGTGAGGTGTTCGATCAGCGCGTTGATCGACGGCCCGCAGTCGGTCGGGTCATACGGAAAGAATCCGGCGCTGGTGTAGCGCGGAAAGTCACGCTCCAGATCGGCGCGCGCGTCGTCCGGCAGCTGGCCGTGAGCGATCATGAACGGAAACGGCTCAAGCCGAACCTCGGTATCCGGACGGTCGAGGCGGGCGGGATCGAGCAGCACGACAGCGTTCATGGCCGGCAAATCTCCTTCGGGCAGCGGCGCAGTGTAGCGCCGCGTCGCGGCCACCGGCACACTCGCGCGAAGCGTCTGTTCATCCCGGATCTGTGGACAGCAAAGGCCGCGGAGCCTATCATTGCGACCCGCCCAGACCCATCCACGACCTAAGGTCCACAAGCCAGCTTCACTGCGGCTTGCGGGCTTTGCTGCACCCAAAGGCGGCCTTCCCCATGCTTATTCCTGCACTGCTTGCTCTCGAAGACGGCAGCGTTTTTCACGGCCACACCGTGGGTGACACCGGCCAGACGGTGGGCGAGGTGGTGTTCAACACCGCCATGACCGGTTACCAGGAAATCCTCACCGATCCGTCCTATGCCCGGCAGCTGGTCACGCTGACCTATCCGCACATCGGCAACACCGGCTGCAACGCCGAGGATGCCGAATCCACCGCCGTGCACGCCGCCGGCCTGATCGTGCGCGACGTGCCGCGCCGCGCGAGCAGCTGGCGCGGCAGCGAGAGCCTGCCCGATTACCTCAGGCGCCACGGCATCGTGGCGATCGCCGGCATCGACACCCGTCGCCTGACGCGCATCCTGCGCGACAAGGGGGCGCTGGGCGGCTGCATCGTGGCGGGCGCATCGATCGATGTGGACGCCGCCATCGCCGCCGCCCGCGCCTTCCCCGGTCTCAGCGGCATGGACCTGGCCAAGGTGGTCAGCACCGCCAAGCACTACGAGTGGAACGAGGGCGTCTACGACCTGGACCGCACGGCCTTCAACCGCCCGGAGAAGCGCTTCAAGGTGGTCGCCTACGACTTCGGCGTGAAGCAGAACATCCTGCGCCTGCTGGCCGAGCAGGGCTGCGACATCACCGTGGTGCCGGCGCAGACGCCCGCCGCCGAGGTGCTGGCGATGCGGCCCGACGGTGTGTTCCTCTCCAACGGCCCCGGTGACCCGGCCGCCTGCGATTACGCCATTGCCGCCACGCGCGAGCTGCTGGATGCGAAGCTACCGCTGTTCGGCATCTGCCTGGGCCACCAGATCATGGGCCTGGCGCTCGGCGCGAAGACCCTGAAGATGAAGTTCGGCCATCACGGCGCCAACCATCCGGTGAAGGACCATGACGACGGCCGCGTGCTGATCACCAGCCAGAACCACGGCTTCGCGGTGGACCCGGCGACGCTGCCGCCCAACGTGCGCGTCACCCACAGCTCGCTGTTCGATGGTTCGCTGCAGGGGTTTGCCCTGACCGACCGCCCGGCGTTCTGCTTCCAGGGGCATCCCGAGGCGAGCCCCGGACCGCACGACATCGGTTATCTGTTCGATCGATTTGCCGCCCTGATGCAGGAGGCCCGCTGAGATGGCCAAGCGTACCGATATCAAGTCCATCCTCATCATCGGCGCCGGCCCGATCGTGATCGGCCAGGCCTGCGAGTTCGACTACTCCGGCGCGCAGGCGTGCAAGGCGCTGAAGGAAGAGGGCTACCGGGTGATCCTGGTGAACTCCAACCCCGCCACCATCATGACCGACCCGGACACCGCCGACGCGGTGTACATCGAGCCGATCAACTGGCAGACGGTGGAGCGCATCATCGCCAAGGAGCGCCCGGACGCGGTGCTGCCAACCATGGGCGGCCAGACGGGCCTCAACTGCGCGCTGGACCTCGCCGACAACGGCGTGCTGGAGAAATACGACGTCGAGCTGATCGGCGCCTCGCGCGAGGCGATCCGCATGGCCGAGGACCGCGAGCTGTTCAAGCAGGCGATGGCCGAGATCGGCCTCGATTGCCCCAGGGCCGCGGTGGCCCGGACCTACGAGCAGGCGGTGGAGATGCAGGCTGCCGTGGGCTTCCCCACGGTCATCCGCCCCAGCTTCACGCTGGGCGGTTCCGGCGGCGGCATCGCCTACAACGTCGAGGAGTTCGAGGAGATCGTCAAGCGCGGCCTCGAGCTCTCGCCGGTGCACGAAGTGCTGGTGGAAGAGTCGGTGCTGGGCTGGAAGGAATTCGAGATGGAAGTGGTCCGCGACAAGGCGGACAACTGCATCATCGTGTGCTCGATCGAGAACCTCGATCCGATGGGCGTGCACACCGGCGACTCGATCACCGTGGCACCGGCGCAGACCCTCACCGACAAGGAATACCAGCGCCTGCGCGACGCCTCGATCGCCGTGCTGCGCAAGATCGGCGTGGACACCGGCGGTTCCAACGTGCAGTTCGGCATCAACGCCGAGAACGGCCGTGTGGTGGTGATCGAGATGAATCCGCGCGTGTCGCGCTCGTCGGCGCTGGCGTCCAAGGCTACCGGCTTCCCGATCGCCAAGATCGCCGCCAAGCTGGCGGTGGGCTACACGCTGGACGAGCTGAAGAACGACATCACCGGTGGCCTGACCCCGGCCTCGTTCGAGCCGACCATCGACTACGTGGTCACCAAGATTCCGCGCTTCGCGTTCGAGAAGTTCCCCTCGGCCGATGCGCGCCTGACCACCCAGATGAAGTCGGTGGGCGAGGTGATGGCGATCGGTCGCAGCTTTCACGAGTCGCTGCAGAAGGCGCTGCGCGGCCTGGAGATCGGCAAGAACGGCCTCAACCCGACCGGACTGGATATCAGCACCGAAGACGGCCTGGCCACGCTCAAGCGCGAACTGCGCGAGCCGCGCCCGGACCGCGTGTTCCACCTGGCCGATGCGTTCCGCGCCGGCATGACGCTGGAAGAAGTCCACGCACTCAGCCGCGTCGATCCCTGGTTCCTGGCCGCGTTCGAGGACATCGTGCTGATCGAGGCCGAGGTGCAGGCGCAGGGCATCACCGCCCTCGACGCAGCGCGCATGCGCGCGCTCAAGCGCTTGGGCTTTTCCGATGCGCGCCTGGCCGAACTGGTAGGCACCGACGAGGCCGCCGTGCGCCACCTGCGCCGCACGCTGGGCGTGCGCCCGGTGTACAAGCGCGTAGACTCCTGCGCGGCCGAGTTCGCCACCACCACCGCCTACATGTACTCGACCTACGAGGAAGAGTGCGAGGCGGCGCCGACCGACCGCGAGAAGATCATCGTGCTCGGCGGCGGCCCCAACCGCATCGGCCAGGGTATCGAGTTCGACTACTGCTGCGTGCATGCCGCGCTTGCCCTGCGCGAGGACGGCTATGAAACCATCATGGTCAACTGCAACCCGGAGACCGTCTCCACCGACTACGACACCTCCGACCGCCTGTACTTCGAGCCGCTGACGCTGGAAGACGTGCTGGAGATCGTCGACCTGGAGCAGCCGAAGGGCGTGATCGTGCAGTACGGCGGCCAGACCCCGCTGAAGCTCGCCCGCGCGCTGGAGGCGGCCGGCGCGCCGATCATCGGCACCTCGCCGGACTCGATCGACCTGGCCGAGGACCGCGAGCGCTTCCAGCAGATGATCGAGAAGATCGGACTGCGCCAGCCGCCGAACCGCACCGCGCGCAACGCCGACGAGGCGCTCGCGCTGGCGCGCGAGATCGGCTATCCGCTGGTGGTGCGCCCTAGCTACGTGCTCGGCGGCCGCGCCATGGAAGTGGTCTACGACGATGCGGATCTGGCGCGCTACATCCGCGAGGCGGTGCAGGTCTCCAACGACTCGCCGGTGCTGCTGGACCGCTTCCTCGACCATGCGGTCGAGGTGGACGTGGACGTCATTGCCGACGCCGAGGGCAACGTGCTGATCGGCGGCATCATGGAGCACATCGAGGAGGCCGGCGTGCACTCGGGCGACTCGTCCTGCTCGCTGCCGCCTTACTCGCTCTCCGGCGAGATCCAGAACGAGATGCGCCGCCAGGTTACCGCGATGGCCAGGGAGCTCAAGGTCGTCGGCCTGATGAATACCCAGTTCGCCATCCAGGGCGACACCGTGTTCATTCTCGAAGTGAACCCGCGCGCGTCGCGCACGGTGCCGTTCGTGTCCAAGGCGATCGGCGTGCCGCTGGCCAAGATTGCGGCGCGCTGCATGGCCGGCCGTTCGCTGGCCGATCAGGGTGCGACGCGCGAGGTGATCCCTGCGTACTACTCGGTGAAGGAGGCGATCTTCCCGTTCCTGAAGTTCCAGAACGTCGATCCCATCCTCGGTCCGGAGATGCGTTCCACCGGCGAGGTGATGGGGGTGGGCCGCAGTTTCGGTGCCGCGTTCGCGCGCGGCCATGACGCCGCCGGGATCAAGACGCCGCCCAGGGGCAAGGTATTCGTGTCGGTGCGCGACGCCGACAAGGATCGCCTGCTGCCGGTGGCACAGGACGTGATCAAGCGCGGTTTCAGCCTGGTCGCCACCGCCGGTACCGCGGCGTTCCTGAGCGAGCATGGCGTGTCGTGCGAGCGCATCAACAAGGTGCTCGAGGGCCGGCCGCACATCGTCGACCTGATCAAGAACGGCGAGATCGTCTATATCGTCAACACGACCGAGGGCAAGCAGGCGATTGCCGACTCGTTCTCGATCCGGCGCGAGGCGCTGCAGCATCGCGTTACCTATTCCACCACCGTTGCCGGCGCGCGCGCGCTCGTCCATTCGCTGGATTTCCATGGCGCCGGCGACGTGCACAGCCTGCAGGAACTGCACAGGGAGTTGAACGCATGAGCCGAGCACCGATGACCAAGGCAGGCGCCGAGCGCCTGCGCGCCGAACTGGACCGGCTGAAGTCGCAGGACCGTCCGAAGATCATCGCGGCGATCGCCGAGGCGCGTGCGCACGGCGATCTGAAGGAAAACGCCGAGTACCACGCCGCACGCGAACAGCAAAGCTTCATCGAGGGGCGCATCGGCGAGCTGGAGGCGGCCCTGTCCACCGCCGAAGTGATCGACATCACCAAGCTCGGTGCCGGTAACCGCGTGGTGTTTGGCGCCACCGTCGACCTGGAGGACGAAGACAGCGGCGAGGCGGTGACCTACCAGATCGTCGGCGACCTGGAAGCGGACATCAAGAAGCGCCTGATCGCGGTTTCCTCGCCGATCGCCCGCGCGCTGATCGGCAAGAGCGCCGGCGACAGCTTCGAGTTCACCGCACCCAACGGCGTGAAGCACTACGAGATCATCGCAGTGCGCTACGGCTGATCAGCCGCCATCCCGTGGTGCCGCCGGTGCCACAGGTGTCACGGGATGACGAGGCAGCACGGGTCGCGCCTGGAATCCAGACAACAAAAAAGGCCGCTTGCGCGGCCTTTTCGCGTGACACGCAGCGCGGGTCGATCAGCGCTGACGGGCCTTGAAACGAGGGTTGCTCTTGCAGATCACGAACACCTTGCCGCGACGGCGCACAACCTTGCAGTCACGGTGCCGCAGCTTGGCGGACTTCAAAGAGGAAAGCACCTTCACGGCCAGCTCCTGATACAAAAAGAAAATTCAAGTCCGCAAGTGTAGCCGGCCCGCACGGGCATCACAAGCCGCCCGAGACCACCGTTTCCGTGACCACGGCCAGGAACTGGGCCAGCACCGGCGAGTCATCGTTCGCCCGGCTGGCGACGGCCAGCAGCATGTAGGCATCGGGATCCTCCACCGGCACGTAGGTGAGGCCAGCCAGGCGCACCGTGCGCATGGTTGCCGGCACCAGCGCCAGGCCGAGTCCCGCCGCCACCATCATCAGCATGCCGTTGACCTGCTGGGCATGGCGGCGGATCTGCGGCTGGAAACCCGCCTTGTTGGCCAGCAGCGCCAGCCGGTCGTAAAGCGTGGCGGCGACCCCGTGCGGCTGGGCCACGAAGGATTCGTGGGCGACCTCGTCCATGCGCAGACTGCTGCGCCCGGACAGCGGGTGGCCGGAGGGCAGGGCGAGCAGCAGCGGCTCGCGATCGAGCACGGTCATGCGCAGGGCCTTGGCATCGATGGGACGCTGGGGTTCGTCACGCACGAAGCCGACGTCGATCGCGCCATCCAGCAAGGCCTCGAATTGCGGCTCGGTGTAGAGCTCGCACAGCTCCACCCGCACGTTGGGCGCCACCTGCCCGTAGCGCAGCAGCACCCGTGGCAGCGAAGGGTGGAACGAGACCGATACGGTATAGGCGAGGCGGAGCTGGCCGCTGTGCCCGGCCGCCGCCGCGGCCACCTGGGTGCGCGCCTCATCGGCCTTGGCGAGGATCTGCCTGGCGTGGTCGAGAAAGATCCGCCCCGGCTCGGTCAGCGCCACCGAGCGCTTGGTGCGCTCCAGCAACCGCACGCCCAGATCCTGCTCCAGCGCCTGGATCTGCTGCGAGAGCGGCGGCTGGGACAGATGCAGGCGTCGGGCCGCCCGCGTGAAACTGAGCTCCTCGCAGACCGCCACGTAATAACGCAGCTGGCGGAAATCGAACATATAGGCAAACCCGATAAATCAAGCGCCAAATATATATTGGAAGCGTGTATTCGGCGAGCCTATGATGCTCATGTCCGTCACCTACCCCTCCCCCCGGGTGGCGCGGCCCCGCCCCGCAGCGACGCTATCCCGCGACTTTCGGCTTCCCCTCCTGAGCCACCGTCGACGCGTCGCCTCGCGGGGCGCTTTCTTTTCTGCGCTCGTGCCGGCGTGCGTCCAACGGGCTTCCCCGCGACAACGATCAGAGGCGCGCTGCCAGCCGGGTGCCCTGATCGATCGCGCGCTTGGCGTCCAGTTCGGCCGCCACATCCGCGCCGCCGATCACGTGGGCGGTCACGCCCGCCGCGAGCAGGGCGTCGAGCAGGGTCCGATTCGGCTCCTGGCCGGCGCAGACCACCACGTGATCCACCGGCAACACCCGGGGCGTGCCGTCGATGCGCACATGCAGGCCCTCGTCGTCGAAGCGCTCGTAGCCGACGCCACCGAGCATCTGCACCTGCCTGGATTTGAGCGTGGCCCGGTGCACCCAGCCGGTGGTCTTGTTGAGTCGCGCGCCGGGGCGGCCTTCGCTACGCTGCAGCAGCCATACCTGGCGCGCGGGCGGTTCCGGATGCGGCGGTTGCAGACCTCCGCGATGTGCCATCTGCATGTCCACGCCCCACTCGCGGCTCCAGCGCGAGACATCGGTGCTGGTCGACGGTCCCGATTCGACCAGGAACTCGGCAACGTCAAAGCCGATGCCCCCGGCACCGATGATCGCCACCCGCGCCCCGACCGGATGGTCGTGCGCCAGCACGTCGAGATAGCTCAGCACGCGAGGATCGTCGCTGCCGGGGAAGCTGACCTTGCGTGGCGTGATGCCGGTGGCCAGCACCACGTCGTCGAAGCCGGCGTCGATGAGTGCCGCTGCCCTCACGCGGGTCCCCATCGAGAGCGTGACGCGGGCATCGGCCAAGCGGTGGCCGAAGTAGCGCAGCGTCTCGTGGAATTCCTCCTTGCCCGGAATCCGCTTGGCGTAGTTGAACTGGCCGCCGATGCGGTCGGCCTGGTCGAACAGGGTCACCGCGTGACCGCGCTCCGCCAGCGTGGCGGCACAGGCCATGCCCGCCGGCCCGGCGCCGACCACGGCAATGCGCCTGGCCGCAGCAGTCGGCGCCAGCACCAGTTCGGTCTCGTGGCAGGCGCGCGGGTTGACCAGGCAGCTGGCGCGCCGGTTCTGGAACACGTGATCCAGGCAGGCCTGGTTGCAGGCGATGCAGGTGTTGATCCGGTCGGAGCGCCCGGCGACGGCCTTGCGTACCCAGTCGGGATCGGCCAGCAGCGGACGGGCCATCGACACCATGTCAGCCTGGCCGCTGGCGAGAATCTGCTCGGCCACTTCGGGCATGTTGATGCGGTTGGTGGTGATCAGCGGAATGCCGACCTCGCCTTTCAGGCGCTGGGTCACCCAGGCGAAGGCGCCGCGCGGCACCGAGGTCACGATGGTGGGGATGCGCGCCTCGTGCCAGCCGATGCCGGTATTGATCAGGCTGGCACCGGCCGCCTCGATCGCCTTGGCCAGCGTGACGATCTCGCTCCAGTCCTGCCCCTGCTCGACCAGGTCCAGCATCGACAGCCGATAGATCAGCAGGAAATCCGGGCCGACCGCCTCGCGCGTGCGGCGCACGATCTCGATCGCCAGGCGCATCCGTCTTGCCGCGTCGCCACCCCAGGCGTCGCTGCGATGGTTGGTGCGTTCGGCGATGAACTGGTTGATCAGGTAGCCCTCCGAGCCCATCACTTCCACGCCGTCGTAACCGGCCTCGCGGGCCAGTTGTGCGCTGCGCACGAAGTCGCCGATGGTGCGTTCCACCCCGCGGGCACTCAGGGCACGCGGGGTGAACGGGGTGATCGGCGACCTGATCTTCGATGGCGCCACGGAGAGCGGGTGATAGCCGTAGCGGCCCGCGTGCAGGATCTGCATGCAGATGCGTCCGCCTTCCGCATGCACGGCGCGGGTGAGCTTGCGATGGCGCGCGACGTGCCAGGGCATCGACAGGCGCCCGCCGAACGGCTTGAGCCAGCCTTCGATGCTGGGCGCGATGCCGCCGGTCACCATCAGGCCGACGCCGCCACGCGCACGCTCGGCGAAGTAGGCAGCGAGCTTGTCGTAGTCGGCCGCGCGGTCTTCCAGGCCGGTATGCATCGAGCCCATCAGCACCCGGTTGGGCAGGGTGACGTGGCCCAGGTCGAGGGGGGCCAGCAGGTGCGGATAGGGCATGAGTGGCAATCCGATCAAACGATCGTATGAATCTGCCTGCAAGCACCGCCCAAAAGCAAGCGCCGGCGCTCGGCGGCGCCGGGCCTCGTCGCGTTCTGTGCCGCGCAGCCGCGCCGATGCCCCGTATTTGGCCGTGCCGACGAAATCGAAGAAACCCGGTCGCGGGTCCTGCACGTCGCCCTCGAAATCCTGCTTGAACAGGGCGTAGAGCCTATAAATCGGGCCCGTAATAACGAGGGACATCTGCCCGTCGACTTCACTTCGCTACGCTCAGGGCGAACGGTGGAGATGATGTATTTACGGCCGGATCTATAGGAGCGTGGGCCGTAGAAGCCATTCGGGCTGCAAACCCTCCGCGGCTTGCTCGAACGCGCGCTGCAGATCGCTCATGGATGGCTGCCCCGAGGCCCGGGACGGACCGTGCGCGGCTTGACGGCACGCACCCGGCAGGGGTCAACGCGCGGTACCATGCGCGTTTGATTCCCTACAGGAACCGTCCATGAGCCGCCCAGTCACCGTGCCCGTACTCACCATCGACGGGCCGTCGGGATCGGGCAAGGGCACCATCAGCCGGCTGGTGGCCGAACAACTGGGCTGGCGCCTGCTCGACTCGGGGGCGCTCTACCGAGCGGTGGGTTACGCGGCCGGGGCGGCGGGGCTGGACCTGTCCGACGTCGAGGCGGTCACGCGCTGCGCCCAGTCCACCAGGATCCGCTTCCAGCCCTCCGCGGACGGACACGACACCCGGGTGCTGGTGAACGGCCATGATGCGACGGACGAGCTCCGTACCGAGACGGCCGGCGCCGCGGCTTCCGCGATTGCCTCGATTCCCACGGTGCGTCAGGCACTTGTGGACATGCAGCTGGGGTTCCGCAAGGCGCCGGGGCTGGTCGCCGACGGGCGCGACATGGGCACCGTGATCTTCCCGGATGCCGCACACAAGGTGTTCCTCACTGCAAGCGCCGCCGAACGGGCAAAAAGACGCTATAAGCAGTTGAAGGAAAAGGGACTCAGCGTTACACTTTCGGGCCTTCAGCGCGAAATTGAAGCGCGTGACGCCCGCGATGCCTCGCGAGCCGTCGCACCGCTCAAGCCCGCCGCCGATGCGGTTCTGGTGGATACCACCGGCATGCCGATCGCCGACGTCGTCGCCAAAGTACTCGCCGTCGTCCGACCGTAACGGGTCGGACGACGGCTTCAGCGCCCCAGCCGCGGCATGGGGTTTTGGTCAACGGTGGCAAGGGGTTTTCCTCCGAATCACCCACAACCGGTGGGCCCATCCGTTCCCTGCGCATTACATCCGACGGCGCGCTCGGGACAACGGCCTTTCTTATTTTCTGGAATCAACATGACTGAAAGTTTTGCCGAGCTGTTTGAACAGAGCCAGCAGGCCATTTCCAAGCTCAAGCCGGGCGCCATCGTCACGGGCATCGTGGTGGAGATCCGCAACGACGTTGTCGTGATCAACGCCGGCCTGAAGAGCGAAGGCATCGTCCCGATCGAGCAGTTCAAGGACGAGAAGGGCGAGTTGGAAGTGCAGGTGGGCGACGAGGTGAAGGTGGCCCTCGACGCACTGGAAGACGGTTTCGGCGAGACCAAGCTGTCGCGCGAGAAGGCCAAGCGTTCGATGGTGTGGGACGACCTGGAGCAGGCGTTCGACAAGGAAGAGACCATCACCGGCATGATCTCGGGCAAGGTCAAGGGCGGTTTCACCGTCGACATCAAGGACGTCCGCGCGTTCCTGCCCGGCTCGCTGGTCGACGTGCGCCCGGTGCGCGATCCGGTCTACCTCGAGGGCAAGGAACTCGAGTTCAAGATCATCAAGCTCGACCGCAAGCGCAACAACGTGGTGGTCAGCCGCCGCGCCGTCGTCGAGACCGAGTTCTCCGAGGAGCGCGAGAAGCTGCTGGAGCGCCTGACCGAGGGCGCGGTGGTCAAGGGCACCGTCAAGAACCTCACCGACTACGGCGCGTTCGTGGACCTGGGCGGCATCGACGGTCTGCTGCACATCACCGACATGGCGTGGAAGCGCGTGCGGCACCCGTCCGAGGTGGTCAACGTCGGCGACGAGCTCGATGTGCGCGTGCTCAAGTACGACAAGGAGCGCAACCGCGTCTCGCTGGGCCTCAAGCAGCTGGGCGACGACCCGTGGGTCGCGATCGCCCGCCGCTATCCGGTCGGCAGCCGCCTGTTCGGCAAGGTCTCCAACGTCACCGACTACGGCTGCTTCGTCGAGATCGAGCCGGGCGTCGAGGGCCTGGTCCACGTGTCCGAGATGGACTGGACCAACAAGAACGTCAACCCGGCCAAGGTGGTGCAGGTCGGCGACGAGACCGAGGTCATGGTGCTGGACGTGGATGAAGAGCGTCGCCGCATCTCGCTGGGCATCAAGCAGACGCGCTCCAATCCGTGGGAAGCGTTCGCAGCGATGCACAAGAAGAACGACAAGGTGTCCGGCCAGATCAAGTCGATCACCGACTTCGGCATCTTCATCGGCCTGGACGGCGGCATCGACGGCCTGGTCCACCTGTCGGACATCTCCTGGCAGGCCTCGGGCGAGGATCTGGTGCGCAACTTCAAGAAGGGCGACGAGATCGAGGCCGTGGTGCTGGCGGTGGATCCGGAACGCGAGCGCATCTCGCTGGGCATCAAGCAGATGGAGCAGGATCCGTTCGGCCAGTTCATGGCCAGCAATCCGCGCGGCACCATCGTCAACGGCACCGTGAAGGAAGTCGATGCGAAGGGCGCCACGATCGATCTGGGCGAGGGCGTCGAGGGTTACCTGCGCGCCAACGACATCGCCAAGGAGCGCATCGACGATGCCACCCAGCACCTGAAGGTGGGCGACAAGGTCGAGGCCAAGTTCACCGGCATGGATCGCAAGGGTCGTGTGCTGCAACTCTCGATCCGCGCGAAGGACGAGGAGGAAGTGCAGGACCTGATGGCCGACTACGGTTCAGCCAGCACCGGCACCACCAAGCTCGGCGCGCTGCTGCAGGAACAACTCAACAAGGCTGACTAAAATCCGGCGAGCAGTCGGCAAGCAGGACGCGGGGCGGCTTCATGGCCGCCCCGCCGTTTCACGTCGCGGACACTGGGGACCATGACCAAATCCGAATTGATCGAGGCGCTGGCACGGCGTCAGACCCATCTTGCGTTCGGTGACGTCGAGTTGGCGGTGAAAAGCGTCATCGAACAGATGAGCCATGCCCTGTCCAACGGCGAACGCATCGAGGTTCGCGGATTCGGCAGTTTCGCCCTGCATTACCGGCCGCCGCGCATGGGGCGCAACCCCAAGACCGGCGAAGCGGTGGCGCTGCCGGGCAAGCACGTTCCGCATTTCAAGCCCGGCAAGGAGCTGCGCGAACGGGTGAACCAACAGCTGGAGCTGGAGCAGGACTGAGCGGCTCTTTACCCGCAATGGACGAAGGCAGGCGACGACAAGTCGGTCCTGCCTTTTTTGTGGGCGGAGCATCCGATGATCGAGAGCCTGTGCCGGTCATGGGCGATCGGTTAAAGTCACGCGATGCGCCTGCTATCCCTGCTCATCGTGCTGGTCTTCGTTGCCCTTGGCGTCCTGCTCGGGGCGCTCAACGCCGATCTGGTCACCTACGATTTCGCCTTCGCGCGACTGACTCTGCCCAAGGGGGCGGCATGGCTGGCGGCACTGCTGATCGGCTGGCTGCTGGGTGGGCTGACCGCCTGGTGGGGCATGCGCTGGCGTCAGCGTGAGAAGGCGCGGGGGCGCGACTCCAGGCCGGCCGCGAATCGTCCATGAATCCGCTGTACGCGTTGTTGCTGCTCCTGCCGGTGGCTTTCCTCAGCGGTTGGTGGACCGCGCGGCGCGCCGGCGTGCGCCGTTCCGGCGCCAAGGTAAGCGAGCTGTCGTCAGATTATTTCCGCGGCCTGAACTACCTGCTCAACGAAGAGCAGGACAAGGCCATCGAGGTATTCCTCAAGCTGGCCGAATACAACCGCGACACGGTCGAAACCCACCTCGCGCTGGGCAACCTGTTCCGCCGGCGCGGCGAGGTGGACCGGGCGATCCGCCTGCACCAGCATCTGGTCTCGCGTCCGGGCCTGTCCGACACGATGAAGACTGTCGCGCTGCTGGAACTCGGCGAGGACTACATGCGTGCCGGCCTGCTGGATCGCGCGGAGGCGCTGTTCTGCGACCTGGTGGCGATGGATGCTCACGCGCCATCCGCCTTGCGCCATCTGATCTCGATCTACCAGCACGAGCGTGACTGGAACAAGGCGATCGAGCACGCGCGCCGGCTGGAGGCGATGACCGGCGAGGACGAGTCCGCCATGGTTGCGCAGTTCTACTGCGAGCTGGCCGAGCGATCGCGCCAGCACGGCGCGCACAAGGATGCCGCCGACTACCTGAAGCAGGCTTTCGATTGCCAGCCCGATTGCGTGCGTGCCTTCATGCTGACCGGCCGCCTGCACGCCGAGCAGGGCGAACACGCCGCGGCGATCGTCGCCTACGAGGCCGCGGTGGAGGCGGACATCGCCTTCGTGCCGGATATCCTGCCGCCGCTGCTCGACAGCTACGCCTGCGCCCAGCAGATGGAGCGCGCGGAACACTTCCTGCAAGACATGCTGGGCCGTTACCACGGCATCTCGCCGGTGCTGGCGCTGACGCGCCTGTACCGGCAGCGCGACGGCGAGCGCGCGGCGGTGGATTTCCTCACCGGCCAACTGCGCCAGCGTCCGTCCGTGCGCGGGCTGATGGCGTTGATCGACGCCACCATGGACAAGATTCACGGCGAGGCGCGGGACAATTTCCTGATCCTGCGCGACCTCACCAGGAAGCTGCTCGAAGGGCAGGCGATGTATCGCTGCAGCCGCTGCGGCTTTGGTGCCAAGGCACACCATTGGCAGTGCCCGAGCTGCAAGAACTGGAGCACGATCCGCCCGATCCATGGCGTGGCGAACGAATAGCATGGCGACGGACGTGCCACGGCTGGCCTTGCTGATCCTCCCACTGCTGTCGCTGCTGTGTTCCGGCCTGGTCGTTCGCGGGGCGATCGGCTACGCGCATCGACGCGGCATGCTCGATCAACCCGGGCAGCGCCGCTCGCACATCGCACCGACGCCGCGCGGCGGCGGTATCGGCATCATTCTGGCGGCGCTCGTGTTCTTGCCGGTCTGCCTGCGCCTGCTGCCGGCGCCGCTGCCATCTGCCGAAACGCTCGCACTCTGCATCGGGTTGGCCCTGGTGGCTGGCACGGGTTGGTGGGACGACCACCGGCCACTGCCGGTGTTGCCCCGGCTGGCCATCCAGTCGCTGGCCGTACTGATCCTTGGCATGGCGATGGTCGCCGATGGCCTGCCGATCTTGTGGCTGCCCCTGCTGCTGGCTGCCGGCGTAGGCAGCACCAACCTGCACAATTTCATGGACGGCATCGACGGCCTGCTGGCGCAGCAGGCGCTGTTCGTGTTCGCGGGAGCGGCCCTGCTGGCCATGGGTGTGCAGGCCTGGGCGCTGGCCGGGGCGTCGCTGGTCATGTTGGCGGCGTGCCTGGGCTTCTGGTTGTTCAATCGACCGCCGGCGCGCATCTTCATGGGCGATGTCGGCAGCGGCGCCCTCGGGTTTTTCGTGTTCGCACTGGCGGCCTTGCTCTGGCGCGAGCGCACGGCCCTTGCGTGGCCGCTGGCGACGCTCAGCGCGAGTTTCATCACGGATGCGGGATTGACCCTCGCAGTCAGGATTTGGCGCGGTCGGCGCTGGTACAGTGCGCACCGTGAGCATCTGTACCAGTGGCTGGTGCGCAAGGGGGCGACGCACCGGCAGGTGGGCATCGGCTACGCGATGTGGAACCTGGCGGTGTGCGCGCCGCTGGCCGCGCTCGCTTGGTGCGAGTCAGGGAAGGGTTGGTGGCCGTGCATCGCAGCGTACGCGCTGACTGCTGCCGCATGGGCAAGGCTCAAGCGGCGCTGCCTGCGTCGTGTGCCGACCGGGGATCGACATGTCAATGCGTAAGACCATCGCCGCCATCCACCCTCGCGTAGCCGTGGCCGTGCACGACCTGTCCGTGACGGCTTTGGCCTGGTGGATCGCCAAGGCCCTGCGCTACGCGCTGATGCCGGATGTGGCGGTGACCTTCTTCGCCTTCGAATTTCCGCTGGTGCTGCTGGTACAGGGGGTGCTGTTCGCCTGGACCGGCCTGTACAAGGGGGTCTGGCGCTTCGCCAGCCTGCCCGACCTGTGGAACATCCTGCGTGCGTCGGTGCTCGGCAGCTTTGCCATCGGCCTGGTGCTGTTTCTCTACAACCGCCTTGAGGGTGTGCCGCGCTCGGTGCTGCTGCTGTATCCGGTCGTGCTGGCGATGTTCCTGGGCGGTCCGCGCCTGCTGTATCGCTTCTGGAAAGACAGCCGCGTGGACCTGTTCGAGTCCAAGGCCGTCAAGCGCGTGCTCATCGTGGGCGCGGACCGCGCCGGCGAAGCACTGCTGCGCGACCTGCGCCGCGACAGCCGCTACTCGGTGGTGGGATTCGTCGACGACCAGGGCAACCTGCGCGGCGCCAAGATCGGCGGCTACCCGGTACTGGGCACGCTCGACCAGCTGCCCGACGTGGCGCGCGAAACCGGCGTGGAAATGCTGCTCATCGCGTTGCCCGGTGCCTCGACCGCGCAGATGCGCCACGTGGTGGAACTGTGCGACGGCACCGGCCTGCCTTACCGTACCGTGCCCCGGCTGGAGGACGTGGTCGCCGGCCGCGCGCATTTCAACGAGATCAAGGAAGTCGCGATCGAGGACCTGCTCGGGCGCGATGCGGTGGAACTCGACTGGACGGCCATTCGCGAAAATCTTACCGGGCGACGGGTGCTGGTCACCGGCGGCGGCGGCTCGATCGGCGCGGAACTGTGCCGGCAGGTGGCACGGCTGGGCGCGCAGTCGCTCACCGTGGTGGAAAACAGCGAGTACAACCTCTACCGCATCGACAGGGAGCTGGCGGCCGATTATCCGGAGCTGATCCTCGACGGCGTGCTGGCCGACTGCGGCGATCGCGTGGCGATGGCGCATGCCTTTGCCGAATACCGCCCGCAGGTGGTGTTCCATGCCGCCGCCTACAAGCACGTGCCGCTGCTGCAGAACCAGCTGCGCACGGGCTTTCGCAACAACGTGCTGGCCACGCGCCATGTCGCCGAGCTGGCGCACGAGCACGGCGTCGAATGCTTCGTGCTGATCTCCACCGACAAGGCGGTCAACCCCACCAGCGTGATGGGTGCGTGCAAGCGCATCGCCGAGATCTGGTGCCAGAACCTCGGCGCGCGCTCGACCACGCGCTTCATCACCGTGCGCTTCGGCAACGTGCTGGACTCGGCCGGTTCGGTGGTGCCGCTGTTCCGCCAGCAGATCCGCGACGGCGGACCGGTGACCGTCACCCATCCGGAGATGTCGCGCTATTTCATGACCATCCCCGAGGCTTGCCAGCTGATCCTGCAGGCCTCCAGCCTGGGCCGGGGCGGCGAGATCTTCGCGCTGGACATGGGCGAGCCGGTCAAGATCCGCGACCTCGCCGAGCAGATGATCCGCCTGGCCGGCAAGAAGCCGGGCACCGAGATCCCGATCGTCTACACCGGCCTGCGCGCCGGCGAGAAATTGTTCGAGGAGCTGTTCCACGCGCTGGAAAACTATAGTGAGACCGCCCACGCCAAGATCTTCCTCGCGCAACATCGCGAGGTCCCGTGGGAGCTGCTGCAGGCTGTGATCAACAGGGCGGCCGAAGCCGTCGATCGATTCGATGAGGAAGAATTGCGCCGCTGTGTGTCGAGCCTGCTGCCGTCGTTCCGCTGGAGCGATACGGCGCAGCCGGTCAACGTAGTGTCGATTCGTCGCCAGGAAACAGGAGAGAAGTAAGTGAGCAAGCCGCTGCGCAAGGTCGTGTTTCCCGTCGCCGGACTCGGCACGCGTTTCCTGCCCGCCACCAAGGTGGTGGCCAAGGAGATGCTGCCCGTGCTGGATCGCCCGTTGATCCAGTACGCCGTGGACGAGGCGGTCGACGCGGGTGCCGACACGCTGATCTTCGTCACCAATCGCTACAAGCACGCCATCGCCGACTACTTCGACAAGGCCTATGAGCTGGAGGCCAAGCTGCAGGAAAAGGGCAAGGCCGAGTTGCTGGCGATGGTGCAGGGCACGCTGCCCAGGCACGTGCGCGCGATCTTCGTGACCCAGCCCGAAGCGCTGGGGCTGGGCCATGCGGTGCTGTGCGCCAGGCCGGTGGTGGGCGACGAGCCGTTCGGGGTGATCCTGCCCGACGACCTGATCTGGAACGGCACCCGCCGCGGTGCGCTGGGTCAGATGGCCGATCTGGCGCTGTCGCAGCAGGCTGCCGGTGTCATCGCCGTGGAAGAAGTCCCGCACGACGAGACCGACAAGTACGGCATCGTCGCCGCCACCCCGGTCGACGAGCGCAGCGCCGCCATCCGTCACATGGTCGAGAAGCCCAAGCCGGCCGACGCGCCGTCCAACCTGGCGGTGGTCGGCCGCTACGTGCTGCCGGGCCGCATCTTCCAGCTGCTGGAGCAGACCACGCCCGGCGCCGGCGGCGAGATCCAGCTCACCGATGCCATCGAGGCGCTGCTGAAGGAGCAGGGCAAGGTACTGGCGTACCGCTTCGAAGGCACGCGCTTCGACTGCGGCAACAAGGCCGGTCTGGTGCGCGCCACCATGCACATGGCCATGCAGGATCCCGGGCTGGCGACGGTGGTGCGGGAATTCGTCGCCACGCACTGAGCGATTACCACGACCGGATCGCGGCCCTCCGGTCGCGCCCGTCCCCACTCGGCGCTATGCTCGCCGCCTTTCCGGTTTCCGGCTCGGCGTCCCGCATGCACCCGTCCTCGGCACCTTCGTATTACCGCGCCACGGCCACCGCTTACCCGGCCTTCGCCCCCTTGCAGGGGCGGCGCGAGGCACGGGTCGCCATCGTCGGCGGCGGTTATGCCGGGTTGAACACCGCGCTCGGGCTGGCCGAGCGCGGGGTCAAGGACGTCGTGCTGCTGGAGCGCGAACAGGTCGGCTTCGGCGCCTCCGGCCGCAACGGCGGATTCGTGTTCGGCGGCTATTCGCTGGGCGAGCAGTCGCTGCTCGATCAACTCGGCGAGCCGCGCGCGCGCGCGCTGTTCGGGCTCACCACCGCTGCGGTGCAGCGCATCCGCGAACGTGTGGCCCGCTATGCGATCGCCTGCGATGCGGTCGACGAGGGCGTAATCTGGGCCAACTGGTTCCGCGATCCCGGCGTGCTGCACCGGCGCCAGCGGTTGCTCGCCGAGCATTACGGCGTGCACTGGGACTGGCTGGCGCAGAACGAGCTGCGCGAGTGTGTGCGCAGTACGCGCTATTTCGACGGTCTGTACGAGCGCGATGCGCTGCACCTGCATCCGCTCAATTACGCCATCGGCCTGGCGCAGGCGGCCGCCGCGCAGGGCGTGGCGATCCACGAGGGCAGCGGCGTGCGGCGGCTGGAGCGCGAGGGCCTGCGCTGGCGCATCGCCACTGCCGGGGGCGAGGTGCTGGCCGATCAGGTGGTGCTGGCCTGCGGCGGCTATCTGGCCGGCCTGCAGAAAACCATCGACCGCGCCGTGCTGCCGATCGCCACTTACGTGATGGTCACCGAGCCGCTGGGCGAGCGGCTGGACGACTGCCTGCACACCCGCGCGGCAATCTACGACAGCCGTTTCGCCTTCGATTACTACCGCTCGCTGCCCGACCGCCGGCTGCTGTGGGGCGGACGCATTTCGGTGCTCAACCGCTCGCCGCGGGCGGTGCAGCGCCTGCTGACGCGCGACCTGCTGCGCGTATTTCCCCAGCTCAAGGGTGTGCGCATCGATTACGCCTGGTCCGGCCTGATGAGCTATGCGCGACACCAGATGCCGCAGATCGGCAGCGCCGGCAGCGGCCTGTGGTGGGCGCAGGCATTCGGTGGCCACGGCGTGGCGCCGACCTGTGCGGCCGGCGAACTGCTGGCCGCGGCGATCGGCGAGGGCGACGATGGCTGGAAACAGTTTGCCGGCTACGGCCTGCCGAGTACCCGTCGCCCCGCCGGTTTCGCCGCCGCGCAGGCCACCTACTGGTGGCACGAATTCAACGACTGGCTGAAGACGCGCCTGGAAGGCTGAGCCGATTCCAGCTGGGCGACCGGCGCGATTGCGGTTAACGTGCGGCCTTCCCACGGCGCAACCGAACCTGCATGACCGACATCGCTCCCGTTGCCGAAATCGCCTGGTCCGATTTCGAGAAAGTCCTCATCGTCACCGGCACCGTCACCCGGGTCGAAGCGTTTCCCGAAGCGCGACGACCGGCGTGGAAGGTGTGGGCCGACTTCGGCCCGTACGGCGAGCGCAAGACCAGCGCGCAGATTGCCGCGCTGTATCGCGCCGAGGATCTCGTGGGCCGGCAGATCGTCGGGGTGATCAATTTTCCCGAGAAGCAGATCGGTCCGTTCCGCTCGCAGTTCCTGCTGACCGGGTTCCACACCGACGAGGGCGTGGTGATCACCACGGTCGAGCGGCCGGTGCCGAACGGTGCGCGGCTGAGCTGAGAGGCCGAGAAAAAATCGCCCGCCTACTGCGACCGCCGCCAAACGCCCGTGCCGGCGGCGCGCTGGGCGCCAATCCGGGTCATTTGGCTCACCAAACTCCCCGGATTGGCGCCCAACGCACCTTGTCACGAACGCTTGGCGGCGCTCTCGCTACGGCGGTCGAATTTTTCTCAGCCTCTGAGAGGGTGTCGACAAAATAAAACAAACCTGTAGAATCTGCCGTAGGTCTCACGAGCGGACGGTTCTCATGGAACAAAAGAAGCGCAGTGACGTAAAGCGCGGGCGCAAGCCGGCGTTG